>CBDUXZ010000103.1:0-6702 GCA_965371325.1 uncultured bacterium
ACCCCGCCGGAGGGATTCTTGGTTACCATCTCGTGGCGGTCAGTTACTGGGAGCGTATCGGTGGTGCCTGGAGATGGGTTGAGCGTCGAAAGCCCGCTCCGAAGCCCCGCCAACGCCGGTTGGCCGTCCCGGAAGTTCGGGCTAAAATACAAGATCCCTTCCGGCGCGGATTTGCGTCCTGACTGGATGAGCCCGTAACAGGGCGAGCTGAAAGGGTTTTTTTAGCATTGGTTAACCTCCAGGAGGGAGAGAATAGCCATGGCCGAGGATCAGCCGAAGGGCCACGTCAGCGAAGAAGAAGCCCGGGAAGTTGCGGAAGCGGCGAGGGAGGATAAGTGGGAGAACCCGAGCTTCATGAAGGGGCTCTTCATGGGAAACTTCCGCCTCGACCTGATTCACCCCTTCCCGGAGGAAACACCCGAGCAACGCGCCGAGGGAGACGCATACCTGGAGAAGCTGGAACCCTTCGTGCGGGATCACATCGATGCAGATGAAATTGATCGAACGGGCGAGATGCCTCCGGCACTTCTGGACGGGCTTCGCAAGCTCGGCGCGTTCGGAATGAAAATTCACCGGAAGTACGGCGGCCTCGGCCTGTCACAGACTTCATACAGTCGCGCGGTGGAGATGGTCACCTCGCAATGCGGCTCAACGGCGGCCTGGCTCTCGGCTCATCAGTCCATAGGTGTGCCCCAGCCGCTGAAGCTCTTCGGGACGGAGGAGCAGAAGAAGAAGTACTTCCCAAGGCTCGCCCAGGGCGCGGTTTCCGCCTTTGCCCTGACCGAACCCGACGTGGGATCGGACCCGGCGAAGATGGGGACGACCGCCGTACCCGTGGAGGGGGGAAAGTTCTTCGAGATCACGGGCGAAAAACTCTGGATCACAAACGGCCCGGCGGCCGATCTTCTGGTCGTGATGGCCAGAACCCCTTCCAAGACGGTGAGAGGGCGTGAAGTCAAGCAGATCACCGCCTTCATCGTCGAAAAGGACATGCCGGGTTTCGAGATCACACACCGCTGCAGCTTCATGGGGATGAAGGGTATCCAGAACGGCCTGTTGCGCTTCAACAAGGTAAAGGTCCCCCGCGAGAACATTCTCTGGGGCGAAGGGCTGGGCCTGAAGCTCGCGCTCATCACTCTGAACACCGGCCGACTTACCCTGCCGGCTTCGTGCATCGGAACCAGCAAGCGCTGCATCGAGATCGTGCGTGACTGGGCGAACGAACGGGTTCAGTGGGGCTCCGTCATCGGGAAGCACGAAGCGGTTGCGGCCAAGATCGCGGACATGACCTCGATGACTTTCGCCATGGAGGCGGTAGCATCGATGGCCTGCGGTATGGTGGACAAGGGCGGTTACGACATTCGCCTGGAAGCCGCCGCCGCGAAGATGTACCACACGGAAGCCACTTGGCGGATCCTGCATGAGACCCTGCAGATCCGGGGCGGGCGGGGCTATGAGACCGCCGACTCACTCAAAGCCCGGGGGGAGAAGCCCATCCCGGTCGAGCGCATGGTGCGAGACTTCCGGGTCAACACAATCCTCGAGGGATCAACCGAAATCATGCACCTGTTCCTGGCCCGTGAGGCGGTGGACGCGCACTTCCAGCTGGCCGGGGTTCTGCTCGATCCGCGGGCGTCGGTTACGGCCAAGTTGAAAGGTCTTGCGAAGGCCGTGGCATTCTACGCGGGGTGGTATCCGACGCGGTGGCTTGCCGGACTCCGCTCTCTTCGCTCACATGCTGAATTCGGTCCGCTGGCCCGACATGTTCGTTACGTTGACAGAACCAGCGGGCGTCTGGCGCGCGCCGTTTTTCACTGCATGATTCTGCATCAGGCCAGGCTCGAGAAGAGGCAGCTCCTGCTGGCGCGGCTCGTGGATATCGGAACGGAGCTCCTCACCATTGCCGCCACCTGTTCGCGGGTGCAGGTAATGCGCAAGCGAGGGGAGAGGGGCGATAAGGCCGTGGAACTCGCTGATCACTTCTGCCGCGGATCGCGGAGGCGCATCAACGGCCTGTTCCGGGAGCTTTGGCGGAACGAAGACGTGCGATCCTACAAGCTCGCGCAGCGGGTGCTCGCGGACGAGCATGTCTGGCTCGAATCCGGCCTCGCGCCCACCTATCCGGAAACGCCCGCCGAAGCGCCACGGGTGGCCGTGGGCGGATCCCGCTAGGGCCCGCAGCTCTCTCCCTTTCATCGTTGCCCCCGAGCGCGAGGAGAACCAGCACACCTGCCGCAACGGCTACCCGTCAAATGCTCGATCCTCTCCTTTGACTCAGGCGTCGGTGGCTCAGCCATCGATCACAATTCCAATCTCCCTGAGCTCCCGAAAGAAAAGCTTCCTTGCTTTCTTCTCAGCGCCCTCCCGGATTCCCCTCTCATCCGCGGTTGCGATGGCTTCCACCTGGTACCGGCTTCCGTCGATGTGCGTGACCTTGATCGACAGGCGCACCTCATGGAATGAGAGCCCCCCCTCCACCCTTCCTTCGGCTATCACGATATGGTGTGAGCGATCCACGGCCTTGACTTCGAAGTGCATTCCTTCGACGGCCTCGGCGCAGTGTGCAAGTACCACACGTAGCGAGTCGGCCTCCACCTCCCTGGCCCGCGGGCCGGGCAGCGTACAGGCCGCGAGTAGGAGAAAAACGAGTGCCGCGAGACCCGGGCCTGAAAAACGATCCGGCAATGAGGTTCGTGCCGGCAGGGCGTGAGTGGGTATCAAAGCGATTCCCTTCCGTGTTCGAGAGCGCGCCACTGCGCTGCGCAAGAGGAGATATAACAAGCTCCCTTCGAAAAAGGAAGATTGCAGTACAAAGCCGCATCCCCTAGGATCGTCGCCTGATGAGCGAAACGCAACATTTCGAACGACGCGAACGACTGTCCGATCTTTCCCTGCCGGCGTCTGCGAATCGTTTCCACGCCCGCCTCATGGCTGACGGATCGACCCGCAGGACGAACCTCTCCCCTCTCTCGCGGTGCGCGTGGCTGCTCGTCGCGTCGATGGCAAGTGTGATCCTTCTCAGCTGCGCGCAGCCACTCACGGGAAGCGGTTACCTCGGCACCTACATCGATATGAAGCCCAACCGCTACCTCGAGGCTGAGAGTCATCTCCCGTGGCTCCGGATCGAGAAGGATACGACGCTCGTCATCCAGCCGGTCCAGTCCTACTTCTACCGGGGCCGAAGGCCGAGCGGTTTTCCCAGACTCGCCCGGGCGTTTCAAGCGGCTCTCGCGCGCGAAATAGAGGCGACGGGCCTCTTTGAGAGCGTCACGACCGAGAACGCTCTCATGGTCCGGCCCGGCATCGATTGGGCGCTCAATGCCGTTATCACTGAAGCGGACACCGGCCTCGCCAGTTCGTCCCTCCAGCCCGGCGTAACCTCTCGGGGGAACAGGCGAATCCGGGTTGAAGGGAAGATCAGCAACACGCGCGCAGGTAGGACGCTCCTGAAGTTCATGGACGCGTGCATCGGTGTGCCCGGAGGCGGCTCTGTTCGGACGGAAGCGGATGTGGAGTCAGGATGGGTGCGGGATCTGGAGATGATTGCCCGTTCCGTGGCCGATACGCTACGGGAGATCTACGCGGAGTCGCGGAAGGTTCCCGACGCCGAGGATCCCGGGAGGAACGCATCAACCCCCGTGATAGAAGGGGAGGGGGGTGACGGTGGCGATTCGGGGGGGTGAGGATTCCAGCCTTACGGATGTGCCGGGCGTCCTCGCAGGCTTCTGCAGGTAGGCCAGCGCGATTATTTTTCCGAGGGTCGGCGAGTGAACAACACGCGTCACCCAGCCCCGCTCCTCCCCTCCGACGAGGAGCTTTGTCCCCCGCGCCGGAAGCGGGCCCTCCGCTTCGTCCAGCACGAGCCCCATGAGCACGTGCTTTACCTCTCCTTTCGTATGCACCCTGAGAACAATCTCCTGGCCCCGGTAGCAACCCTTCGTGTGTGAGAGCGCGCTCTCGAGAGCGGCGCTCTGAGGAAGCGTCTCCTCGTCGAAGTCCGCGCCGCAGCGGGGAATGCCCGCTTCAAGGCGCAATGAATCGAGCGCCGCGTCGCCGACGGGCCGGCCTCCGGCTTCCGTCGCCCGCGCCGTCAGCGTGGCCCAGAGGGCCGGGAGGACAGAGGCGGGTGCGAGAAGCTCGAGCCCCTTCTCACCGGTCCAGAATGCGGCTGCCAGGAGGATTGGTTCATCCTTGAAATTGCGCTCAGCGAAATGGAACTCGGGAAGCTGGGGGAGAGCCTCCTCGAACAGCGAAGCAGTTTCGCGGCAGTCCGGACCGTAAACGCCGATAATTCCGATCTTTCCTGTCTCATCCGTCAGTTCGGCGTCGTCTCCGATAAGGAAACGGTCGAGCGAAGCAAATCCTGCCTCACGCGTTTCCGCCGGCGCGTGCATGAGAAAACCGTGTTTGCGCCGAAGGACGATAACATCCGAAATGATCTTCCCCCGCCCCGTCAGGCTGAGGGCGTAGCATCCCTCGCCGGGCTCAAGTGCGGCTATGTCGTTTGAAAGCGTTCCCTGGAGAAAGCGTGTCGCATCGGGACCCTGAAGACGCCACACACCTCGGTGTGAGAGATCGGCAACGCCTACGCGGTCCCTCACGGCCTTGTGCTCGGCCACGGGATCGCCGTAATGAAGAGGGATCGTTTCGGGCCCCGCCGCCGTCATGACGGCGCCCAGCCGTGTGTGTTCCGCCAGGAGAGGCATCGACATGGCGGCTGAACCTCCTCGAACAGTGATGGTACGACTGTAATAATCCGGAATAAATTGAACCCCGGCCCTGTATGTATCGTGCCGATGGGGCCGGCTCTCACGGAGTGTAAAGCCCGCCCTCGGTCCTGTCGAGGGGCTGGCGCCGAAGCCCTCCGGCCCGCCGGCCAATATACGCTTGAAAATGTTCCCCCTTCTTCTGTTACAATAGTAGAAATGGCCCCGCACGGGCTTGGCATGACTGGTGCTTGCCGTGCGGGGCCTTAGCAGGTGAAGCGACAGGGCCATTGATCCTCCGGGGGGGGTGACAATGCACTGGGCGGAGCGGGTAGCCACGCGGCTGGGGATCGATCTGTCCTCCGGTCAGTCGGGTTCGGACCGCGTAACTTCTAACGATCAAGTAAAGAGGGTTCTCCTCGAGGCGATTGGGGAAGCCGTGAGCGTTTACGGCGACTTCGAGACGCCCTTCGAGCGGCAGCAGTTGACGCCCGTCGCGCTGCGCGGTGAGAGCCTCGATCTCGCAATTCTCCGCGCCCCCAGGGGAATTCGCCCCGGTTTGAGGCTCTTCTTCAGCCTCGGCGCGCTCACGTATTCCTTCAAGGCGTCCATCCTCCGGCAGAGTAATTCTCACGTTTTCATTGAGATTCCCCGGGCTCTCGATTTCGGGGAGCAGCGCCACGCGCCGCGGTGGAGGATTTCCGCAATCGGCGGAGATCAGCCGCGCCTGCGCCGGCGCGGGGAAGCCGCGACGGATCGGTCCTACCCCCTTCGTGATCTGTCGCTGTCAGGCTTCTCGGCGGTCGTGTCCGGCCGGAAGCAGATCTTCTCGCCGGGCCAGCACGTCACGGATCTGGAGGTGCGCTTTCACGGAGAGACGATCGCGCTTCCTCCCGTCGAGGTCAGGAACGTCACAGCCCTGGATGGCGAGGCGGGGTGGCGGATCGGCGTTGAGCTCGGTCTGGACCGCTGTCCCCTTCGTGTTCGTGACCTGGATTTTCCACTCGCCGCCTCATCACGCGCCAGGTGTCGCCGGAAGGTGCGCGAGGAGGATGGGGAGAGCAGCCGGGTCAGGGTCGTGCGCTATCAGAATGCCCGGGGTGAGCGGATCGTGGGAATTCTGGATTCAACTTTCGGAGAGCGGGCTGCGGAGCCGGTTCCCGTGGTGCTTCTTCCTCCCGCTACCGGAAGGCGGAAGGAAACCCTGAGCGCTTTCGCCCTGACGATCGTGGAGAACTTTCGTGAGCGTGGCAAGCACGTGGCTGTTCTCCGGTTCGACGGTATCCGGCGGCATGGGGAGAGCGCCAACGATCCGGAAGGACGAAAGCCCGGCATGGAGATGATCCACTCGACGATGGGCCAGGCGATCTCCGACATTCATGCAGCCCTCGATTTTCTCTATGACAACCCCGCCTTCAGGCCGGCGCGTGTCGCCGTTATCTCCATGAGCTCGGCTTCGATCGAGGCGCGGCGCGCTATCGTTGAAGACGGGGGGAAGCGAATTCACTACTGGATCAGCCTCGCCGGCTCGCCCGATTTTCATGACACCCTGAAGAACATTTGCGGAGGGCTGGATCTCCTCGGATCCCACCGGAACGGCGTAACCCTCGGGGTGGCGCCTGTTCTCGGCAACCCCGTCGATCTCGAGCATTTCTTCAAGGACGCCTTCGACCGGCGGCTCGTCTACCTCCGCGACTCCCTCGAGGAGATCCCCCGGGTGAGCGTTCCGATCACGTGGATTTACGGGAGGTACGACGATTGGGTGCGGCCCGAGCGCGTCAAGAAGCTGATGAGTGTCCGGAGCGAGATGCCGCGCGAGGTGTTCTCGATTCCGACGGGCCACCAGATGCGGACCAGCGGGGAGGCGATGGAGGGCTTCAAGCTGGTTACGGCGTGTCTCTGGAAGTTTTTCCAGGGAAGCGCCATCCGTCCCTTTGCTGCCGATCCAGCGGCGCTCGCCGAGGTACGCGAGGCGGAGCAGTCGCGTCTGGCGAAG
>CBDUXZ010000104.1:0-6681 GCA_965371325.1 uncultured bacterium
AAGAGCGGGCAGAGATGTTCCGCAATGTCGCTCTCGCCACCCTGGTGCTCGCGGACGCGCGGCCCGGGGGTCCCTACGGCGTGGTCGCCGTCGATGGGGATCTGCGCGTAAGAGATATCGCGGGGCGGACGGGATGGAAGGGACGCGCCGCGAGACTGGGACACTTCTGCGGCATTCACGTGATTGAGCCCCGCATCTTCGATTCCATGCCCGACGCCGATGTCTTCTGCATTAACGCCGACCTCTACCCCCGGCTTCTTGCCGCCGGAGAGACGATACAGGGATGCTTTCTCGCCGGCCGCTTCTCCGACGTGGGAACTCCGGCCCGCTACCTCGAGACCGCAGCGGATCTCCTGGATGGAAGCCTGAAGCTCCGCTACCAGGGCGATTCGATCTGGTCCGGCACGCCTGCGCTCGCCGAAAAGGAACAGGGCCTCTGGATCGCCGGCTCGGCGCACATTGATAAGAGCGCCATTCTGAACGCTCCCGCCTATATCGGAGACCGCGCGGTCGTGGAAGCCGGATCCAGGATCGGCCCCTACACGATCCTGGGTCGGGAGTGCCGGGCTGAAAGGGGGAGCCGAGCGGACCACACTGTCGCGTGGGATAGGGCCATCATTGCCGCAGGCGAAAGGCTACACAGGACCGTGATAACGCCCCGCCAACGGCTCCAGGTCCCATCACCCCGAATCCTTCACAAGAATTAAAGCTTTTAATAACAATAGCTTAGGGCCTATCTCGATAAATACTGGACCTCACATTGCACCTCTGCTGGAATCTCTGTAGAGTGGTCCCAGCTTCCAGGGGGATGTACAGCCATGGGCCGCGGGTTATCCGGCCTGTAATGGTGTCCTCCACTCCAATACATTAACGTCCATGCCCCACATCGGGCCCGCGCACGCGACGCGGGCCGGAGCTTCCGGGCTGTCTTTCCGCGCCGAGGGCCCGGAAAGAGCGCGGTAGAAAGACGAGAGGGATTCAAACCATGCCCGCAAAGATCAAAATCCTCGTCGTCGACGACGACAAAGATGTGTGCGATTATCTCAGGCAGCTTCTCACGGAGGAGGGTTTCCGGGTCAAGGCGACCACCGACCCGACGCAGGTGATCGGGTATTTGAAGAAGGATCGCTATCATCTCATTCTCCTCGATCTGAAGATGCCCAAGCTCGGCGGTGTCGAGCTCATGCGGCAGATTCGGAAGATAGATTCGGACATCATCGTAATCGTCCTGACGGCCTATCCCTCGGTCGCGTCGGCCGTGGAGACGATGAAGCAGGACGCTTTCGATTACCTGCAAAAACCCTTCAAGGTCGAAGAGCTTCGCGACGTCATCACGAACGCGGTTCGCGCCAAGGGGCTCCTGACCAATCTTGAGGAGCGCCTCAACACGGAAATCGGACGACGCGTGCGCGAGCTCCGGCAGGAGCAGAAACTGACCCTGAAGCAGCTGGCGAGCCGCACCGGTCTTTCGGTCAGCCTTATTTCACAGATCGAGCTGGCGAAGAGCGCCGCGTCGATCTCCACGCTCTACAAGATCGTCACGGCTCTCGGCGCGCCCTTCTCAATTTTCTTCGAGGGGGTGAAGTAGAATAGGCTCCTCCAGGTCGGCGCGATCCCCGATGCCGGCCTGCTCCCCGGGGCAGCAATGTCGCGCAAACTGCAAGGCACCGTCGCAGAACGCCTCGCGCGCTGGCTGGAGACCAGCGAAAATCGGCTTCTTTGCGCCGGCGCCGGCGCAGGGAACGCCGCCGATCGACGGATAGCCCTGGCTGTCCTGGCAGAGCTTCGCGGCTCCCTCTCCCAGAAACCCCCGTCAAATCTGAAACGCAATCGAACCACGCTTCCGAAGAGCGCCCGCGGGGCCTTCGCGACCGCGGACACCGCGCGTTTTGCACGCACCGTGGGCGCGCTACGGGATCGGACCCTCGGCCTTCTCAATCGAAGCCGTGCCCGAGACGCCCCGGCTTTCCGGCGGTTGGCCGGACGTGCGTTCGACGCCCTCTTGGCCGGGTATCTACCCGAAGCCCGTGAGAGCAATACGCGAGGACTTCGTCGCCGAAAAGTTGCTGGCGCGCCGGACGCGGGACGGAACGAGCCTTCGATGCGGATGATCCTCGAAAGAGTCTTCGAGGAAGGCCCGCTCGGCATGGCGCTCGTCGGCCTCGACTTCTCCTTCCAGAGTGTGAACCGCACCCTCTGTGACATGCTTGGCTACAAGCAATCTGAGCTGGAGCAGCTCAAGTACACGGGCATTACCCACCCCGACGATATCGAGAAGGACGTCGACCTCGCGGGAAAGGCCTTCCGCGGCGAGATCCCGCACTACGCCATCGAAAAACGCTACCTGAAGAAGGACGGGGAGAGCCTCTGGATAAATCTCACGATGAGCGTCATCCGCGACAAGGGGGGCCGGCCCCTCTACGGCCTCGCTATGGTCGAGGATATCGACGAGCGCAAGCGCACGAGCGAGGAGCTTGAACGCCGTGTATCGGGTCGCACTGCGGAGCTCAGTGAGAGCGAGGAGAAATTCAGGACGATTTTCGAAAATGCGCCCATCCTGGTCGACTCTTTCGATGAGAATGGGCGGTGTGTCCTCTGGAACCGGGAATGCGAGAGAACCCTCGGCTGGACCAAGGAAGATATTCTTGGAAGCGACGACCCTCTGGCGCTTGCATATCCGGACAAGAAGCTCCGTGAAAAGGTCCTCGATGCGATCTACGGGGCCGACGGTGTTTTCCGGGAGTACGAGGTTCGCGCCAAGGACGGCTCGAAACGAACCCAGCTCTGGGCCGATTTCCGCCTTCCGAAAGGCTCCCTCATCTCGACCGGGCTCGACATTACAGAGCGCAAGCTCGCGGAGAACGCGCTTCGCTCGGCGCGCGACGAGCTCGAGGCCCGCGTCGAGCAGAGAACAGAGGCGCTTACGCTGGCGGTCGAGGCGCTCGAGCTGGAGGTCTCTGAAAAAAAGAGGACCGAGGCGGATCTGCGTGAGTCCGAAGCGAACCTGACCGCCCTCATCGAGAACGCCACCGAGGCCATCTTTTCCGTCGATACCGGGCGAAGACTTATCGCCTTCAACGCCTTCTTCCGTGACGAGTTTGTTCTCGTCTTCGGCGTCGAGCCACACGTCGGAGAGACCATCGACGATCTGATGGCCGGAGAGCGCCTCACCGCCGAAAGGAACTATCTGGTCTCCCGGCTCGAGCGGGCCCTGGGGGGAGAGAGCTTTAGGGGCGAGACAAATTATCGATTTCCCGGTGCAAGGCACTTCTACCTCGCCTCATACCAACCCATCGTGGCGGGAGGCAGGATCAGGGGAGCGACCGTCTATACAAAGGACATCACCAGCCTCAAGACGGTGGAGAAGGCGCTCGCCGGGCGCCTCGCGTCCGAGGAGACCATCGCCCTCGTGTCACAAGCTTTTATCCATGTGGGCCCGGAACAGATGGGGATGGCCATCGAGAAGGTCCTGGACCTCATCGGCAATATCTCGAAGGCCGACCGGAGCCGCTTCTTCCTGTTCACCAGCGATACGAACTTCGTCAAGGAGGCCTACGAGTGGTGCGCCGAGGGCGTGGCGCCCCAGATCGAGCGGGCAAGACGAATACCCAGGGCGCTCCTTCCCCGCGCGGCCCTCCAGCTTGTCGGAGACGAGGGGCTGATGCTCTCCCGTCTCTCCGACCTCCCTCCCGGGACCGACGATCTGCGCGCAGAACTCGAGAAGGAGGGTATCCGCTCTCTTCTCTCGGTGCCTCTTACCCTGAAAGGCGATCGGGTCGGAATACTCGGCCTGCATTCCGTCGGTGAGGAGAGAGAATGGTCGGACGAAACGATCCGGCTTCTCCGGACTACGGCCGAGATCATGACCAACGCCATCGCGCGGGCACGGGCGCAGAGCGCCCTGGCCGAGCTCAGCCGCAGAAACAAGCTTCTCCTCGACGCCGCCGGCGAGGGAATTTACGGGCTCGACCTGGACGGGAGGGCCACCTTTGTAAATCCCGCGGCGGCGCAGATGACCGGCTGGGTGGTCGAAGATCTCATCGGAAAATCCATGCATCGGATCCTCCACCACACGCGGCCCGATGGAAGGCCCTACGCGGCTGAGGAGTGTCCGATCTACGCGTCTTTCAAGGATGGTGCCGTCCGGCGAATCGACGATGACACTTTCTGGAGAAGCGACGGAAGCAGTTTCCCGGCCGAATACATCAGCACGCCGATCTGGGAGGAGGGCCGGCTGGTCGGCGCGGTCGTGACGTTCAATGACATCACCCAGCGCAAGCGGGCCGAAGAGGCGCTTCGGCGGGTGGTCGAGGGGACATCCGGCAGCGTGGGGACAGACTTCTTCCGCTCCCTGGTGCAGCACCTGGCGGCCGCCCTTCGTGTCCGGTTCGCCTTCCTTGCGGAATGTATCGATGGCTCGCCCGACCGCGCCAGGATGATTGCTTTCTGGGAGGGGGATCGCTTCGGCGAGTGCATGGAATACCCGATCAAGGGTACCCCCTGTGAAAACGTCTTCGAGCATGACCAGAATTTCTACCCCTCCGGCGTTCGCGAACTCTACCCGGAAGATGCGTGGCTCAGGGAAATCGGCGCGGAGAGTTATCTCGCGATGCCGGTCTACGACTCGCGGGGAGAACGGCTGGCCCACCTGGGCGTCCTGGACGATGCACCGATGAGCGAGGAGTTATCAAGGGCTCCCATCCTCAGAATATTCGCCGCCCGGGCGGGCGCCGAAGTGGAGCGAAAGCGCGCGGAAGACACGCTGGCCCATCAGGCCGAGATGGAGAAGGTGATCAGCGCCATCTCCAAGCGCTTCGTCAGCGTAGGCCTGGGCGAAATGGACGGCGCTATCGATGACGCGCTCAGGATCATGGGGTCCTTCTCCAATGTTGATCGCAGCTATCTGTTACGCTTCTCCGAGGATCTCCAGTTCATCGACAACAGCCACGAGTGGTGTGCGGAAGGAATCGAATCGCAGATACACAAGATCAGAAACATCCCCTCGAAGCTTTTCCCCTGGGCGGTCGAGAAAATGATCAAGCTTGAGACCGTGATCGCCGAGCGGACCGCCGACCTGCCGCTCGAGGCGGCTGCAGAGATCGCCGAGGGCCAGGCGCTGGGGGTGAAATCGCTGCTCTTGGTTCCCGTCGTCTTCAGAAACCAGCTCATCGGATCCGTCGGATTCAGTACCGTCCGGGCCGAGAGGTCATGGAGCGAGACGACCGTACAGCTCCTGCAGCGCCTTTCGGAAATCATAGCAAACGCCCTGGCCCGGGACATGGCCGAGGGGGAGTTCAAGCAGCTCAGCCACAAGAACCAGCTCATCCTCGATGCCGCAGGCGACGGGATCTACGGGGTCGACACACAGGGGAAAGCAACCTTCGTGAACCCCGCGGCCGCGCGGATGACCGGCTGGGATGGCGAAGAGCTGATCGGAAAACCCGTGCACGAAATTCTCCACCACACGCGCCCGGATGGAAGCCCGTACCCGATGGAGGAGTGTCCGATTTACGCCACCCTCACGCAGGGGGTCGTCCAGAATGTCAGCCATGAATTTTTGTGGCGAAAAGACGGCAGCACCTTCCCCGTGGAGTACATCGCGACGCCTATCCGGGAGAAGGGTCGGATCGCAGGTGTTGTTGTCACGTTCAACGACATCACAGAGCGCAGGCGTGCCGAAGAGCTCCGCTATCACGCCCAGCTTCTGAGCCAGCTGCCCGACGCGGTCCTGGTCATGGAAGGGGACGGACTGATCTCGTTCTGGAGCAAGAGCGCCGAGGAGCTGACCGGCTACCCGGTCCTGGAGATGCTCGGCCAAGATTTTGAACGCATCCTCGCCGAGTGGGATCCCGGGGGCGGCCTGAAGGCCATTTTGAACCGTGTGTCCGGAAGCGGACCCGACAGAGAGTACCGGGGAGAACACTTGATCCGCCGCAAGGATGGGCAGACGCGCCTCATCGGCCTCCACCTCCACCCCTCTCCCGACCCGGATGGCGAGCGACATCGCTGGATCGGGATCGCGCAGGACATCACCGAAGTCCGGGGCCTTCAGGAGGAGATGATGCAGGCCCAGCGGATGGCCGAGGTCGGGACGCTCGCGGCCGGGGTGGCCCACGAGATCAACAACCCGCTCACGGTCCTGTCGGGCAACCTGGAGAGGCTGCTCGAGGGCGCCCACCGGCGGGACCCCAACCGCCTGCGCTTCGAGCAGATGAAGAAGGTCTGCGACCGGATCAGCGAGGTGGTGAAGGCGTTGGGGCGCGCATCGGCTCGAGGCGGGGAGCAATGGTCTCGGCAGGATCCGAACGACGTGGTGGAGGAGACGCTGCTCCTCATCGAGCAGCTCCATGCCCGGAAGGATGTCAAGCTCGTGCGCCGCTACGGACGTGCCATGCCAAAGCTACGGCTTCTTCAGAACGGGCTGCAGCAGGTGGTGATGAATATCGTGATGAACGCGATTGACGCTGTCGCCGATCAAGGGGAAGTAATCGTGGCGACGTCGCCAGGGCTGGAACCGTTCATCCCGACCCAAAATGGTCTCTCGCCGGGGGAGCCCTCTCCATGGAGAGGCGCGGCGCCCGCCCGAAGCGTTCGCATCCGCGTGACGGATACGGGCTGTGGCATCCCGGCAGAGGTACTCCCGAAGCTCTTCGTCCCCTTCTTCACCACCAAGGAACCCGG
>CBDUXZ010000105.1:0-6657 GCA_965371325.1 uncultured bacterium
CCACGGAATGGTACGGTCCGATCGAAACGGGTGCCTCCCGCATTATTTCCTGAATGCGAACCCGATCGAGGGCTCCCTCATCGCGCCCCTCGATTGCATCCTGAATCGGGCGAGACAGGAACAGATGTGTGCCGCAGCCGCAAAGAATGCCGATAAGCCGGTCCCCCTTCAGGACGGGAAAGTAGGGCGTCTTTGCGGATCTCAAAAACTTGATGGCCTTCCTGATGCTGTCGTCCACCTGGAGGGTCCAGACCGGTGACTGCATCACGCCTAGCACGGTTTTCGAAGACGTTATCGGGCTCGTCTTTCCCCGCGAGGCTTCCCCTTCCTTTGCACGCTCGTCCGTCATACCCGCACCCCGGAAACCCATTGATCCGTCCCCCTCCTCTGAAACGTCGTGCTCCCTTCGCGAAACAGGTCGTCACCCCGGAATTCGCCCTTGGAGTTGTTGCAACTCACGTGCCATACGGGTTTTTCACGGGAAATCCGGGGATGGTCATGCTTCCTGCGCAGACGCTGCACAACCCACCATGTACATTGCTACCTTCGCGCAAATGTTGCGCTTTTACGCTATTGCTTTAATCGACTTCGGGGGCAGGGTCCGGCGGATAGGGCCGGCGGTCAGGAACTCTTTTCGTTTTCGACCCGACCGTATTCCTTGAGGCGGTAGTAAATTTTTCGGGGCGAGATTCCGAGCAACTCTGCGGCACGCGGGACATGTCCGTCGACGGCCTCCAGGGTTCGGAGTATAAGTTCCCGCTCCGCGTCGTCCAGTTTGACGCCGGGCGTAAATTCGAGGTGCCTGTCGGACCCATCAGGCTCTCGCGCCAGCTCCGGCAGGTTCTCCCGCGTGATCCGCTTGCCCGCCGCCAGAACGACCGCGCGTTCGATGATGTTCTCAAGCTCCCGAATATTCCCGGGCCAGTTGTAGCGGATTAGATCCTGGAGCGCGGTTTCCTCAACGCCCGTTACGTCCTTCTCATTTTCGGACGCGTATTTGCGAATGAAGTGATCGCCAAGCGCGGGAATGTCTCCCTTCCGCTCCCGCAAGGGGGGAAGGGCAATCTGGATGACGTTCAGGCGGTAATAGAGGTCTTCCCGGAAAGTCCCCTCCTCGATGAGATGTTTCAAATCACGATGGGTAGCCGTTACGACGCGGACATCTAGCTTCAAAACATCGTTTCCCCCCACGCGCTCCACCTCGCGCGATTGAAGGAACCGAAGAAGCTTGACCTGCGTTGCAGCCGGAATTTCGCCGACCTCATCCAGAAAAAGCGTTCCCCCGTCTGCCAGCTCGAGGCGTCCTCGGCGCCGGGCAACCGCCCCCGTGAAGGAGCCCTTTTCATGCCCGAAAAGCTCGCTCTCTAGCAGGGTTTCTGTAAGGCTCGCACAGTTGAGCACGACGAAAGGCTGATCTTTACGGGCGCTGTGCTGATGGATTGCCTCGGCGACAAGCTCTTTCCCGGTTCCAGTCTCTCCGGTAATCAGGATGTTCGATCGGCTCGGCGCGACCTGCTCCACAGTCTTGAAGACCAGCTGCATCTGGGGACTGTTTCCGATGATGTTTTCAAAGCGATACTTCTGATCGAGCCTCCTCCGTAACCCGCGGGTCTCCTCGACCAACCGTCGGCGTTTGAGGCATCGCTCGATGGTGATCTGTACTTCCTCGAGGTTGACCGGCTTGACGAGGTAGTCTTCGGCGCCGAGCTTCATGGCCTCCACGGCTGTTTTGATCGTTCCGAAGGCCGTCATGAGAACAAAACGCAAATCGGGATCCACCCCGAGCGCCTTGCGCAGAAGATTCAACCCATCGAGCCTCGGCATCTTGAAGTCGGAGAGCACCACCTCCGGCGCCTCGGACTGAACCTTCTCGAAACCCTCGACACCATCGGCGGCTACGGACACGGCGTAACCGTCCTCAGCGAGAATTTCGGCAAGCGCCTCCCGGGGTCCCTTTTCGTCCTCGACGACGAGAATTCGCCCCATCCGGGCCGCTGCGCTCTTGTTCAGATCCTCCGGGACTGCGATGGGCCTACCCTCCATCTTCCCACCCTCAACTGCATTGCGTGCGTAAGCTGACAACGACCACTCCCCCCGGAGCGCAACGGGCACATCTCACCGTTTACCTCCGGAATTGAACGGTATAGTTATGCAGCAAACTTCGTGCCACGCAGCGAGGGTTGTCTATCCGTCTCTAACTAGTTGATAGTTCACCATTTTTTGTAAGGCTCCCAGACGCCACAGGATGGCAGCCGAGAAGTACCGCAAATTATGCAACAAGTAGTGGAGAAGTGCAAATATTGCGCGAGCCCAGTCTGCAGGTCAGCTCCCCGGGAAGCCCGCGAGCCCCCGATCAGGACCGCCTTGCGCCCTTGGCGAGGGGCGCCAGCGTCCTGTCGACGCGGCGACGCAGAAAGGCGGCCGTGCGTGTCGTATCCAGAAATGTCACCACTTCCGGGCGCAGCTCCCGGGGCGGGTCGTGCTGTTTCCGTTGCTCGAGGTAAACGCGCCAGCTTCCGTCTGAAATCGAGGGTCGCCCGCGGCGGATCCCGAGGCGCTGCCGAATAACTGCCGGAGGGGCATCGCACCAGAAAAAATGCACCGGCACCCCCAGGCGGCCGGCCAGCTTCGATACCGCCACACGATCATCCCGGCGCTGAAAAGTGCCATCGAGGACCACGGGTCGCCCCGCGCGAAGAAGCCCCGTAGCTTCCCGCATCACCGCGCGCATCGTGGCGCGGCGGTGCGCGGGGGCGTAAAGCCCCCTCCCGACACCGGGCGATACCGCAGCGTAGGGGTCGATACCGGCCGTGAGTTTTCGCAGAACGTCCGTGGCCACCCACTCGAGTCCGTACCGCCGGACGATGTCGCGCGCGATCCGCGTCTTCCCCGTCCCCGTGAGTCCCCCCATGACGAGAAGGGCCGGCCCTCCGCGCCATCGGGCGATCCGTTCCGCCAGGCGAACGTAGCGTTGCGCCCTGCCCGCGCTCGACTTCCGAATGTCTCGAGGTACCTCGGTCTCTTCAGACAGAAGGGCGTTTACCTTGGCGCGCACCAGCGCGCGGTAAACCTTGTAGCAGGGGAGAAGTCGCGGGAGTTCCGGATCGCCCAGGCGCCGGGAAAGGATCCTTATGAAGTGCCGCGAGAGGTCATGGCGGTCACGCGCATCGAGATCCATCGCCAGGAAGGCCAAATCACGCGCCACGTCGCCGGTGCGAAAGCGCCTGGAGAACTCCGTCCCGTCAAGGATCTCCACCTCTCCGTTCACGTAGATGTGGGCGAGATGAAGATCGCCGTGCCCCTCCACCGCCCTCCCCTCCCGCGCCCGGCGGCGCAGCAGCGACGCCTGCGCCTTCAGCGAGGACTCGCTCCAGGCTCGCAGGGACGAGAGGACCTCCGCGTCAAAAAGGCTCCCGGAGAACTTCCCAAGAACGAGGAAGTTGTCGCGCACAAGCCGCGCGATAGCTTCCGGCCCGATGTCCGGATCTCGGGGTCCGAGCCCGACCGTCCTGTAGAAACGCGCGAGTCTGTCGGCAACCCGGGCTATACGCGGATAGTCGCCGGGGCCTCGACGAAGGCGGCGCCCGAGCAGGCGGTAGTCTGGCACGCGCTTCATGACAACCGCGTACTCGATGACCGCGCCACTCCTCCCCCCCACAACGGGTTTGCCCCCCTCCATCGCGATGGGGATCACGCCGAGATACACCCGCGGCGCGAGCCGGCGGTTGATCTCCACCTCGACGCGGCACAGCCGCCGCCTCTTTGCGAGTGTCGAGAAGTCGGCGAATCCGAGATCCACCGC
The DNA here is from genome assembly GCA_965371325.1 of uncultured bacterium. Lineage (GTDB taxonomy): Bacteria > JAUYMQ01 > JAUYMQ01 > JAUYMQ01 > JAUYMQ01 > CBDUXZ01. Next base: position 3,803 of record CBDUXZ010000105.1, read on the forward strand.
CTTCTTGATCTTGTAGACGCGGTTGTGTGTGAGGAAAACGTAGGACAGATGCGTCTGAACAAGGCGCACACGGGAGGGATGATCGGGAAACGCACGCGAGCACAAGAGCGTGCGAATGAGGGAAATCTGGTCCATGAGATCCATGCAACCCCAGCCGGGCGTCACCGCCGGGGTTGATCCGCACCTGCCGAGGACTACGCGATACAGACCGTCTTCGTGTTCACGAAAGCCTGGATCCCCTGGCGCGAGAGCTCCCGCCCGTAGCCCGATTTCTTGATCCCGCCGAAGGGAGGTCTCGGGTCGCTCTTCACCAGGGCATTCACGAAAACGCTGCCCGCCTCGATCTGCGCGGCAATGGACTCCGCGTTTTCGAGATCACGCGTCCATAGACTGGAGCCGAGGCCGAAGCGACTGTCGTTCGCAATCCGCACGGCTTCGTCGGAATCCTTCACCCGGATCACGCCGGCCACGGGCCCGAAGAGCTCCTCATCGTAGGCCGGCATCCCGGGCCCGACGTCCGTCAGAACCGTCGGCGGGTAGAAGTACCCCTTTGATTTGGGGATCTCCCCGCCGAGCACGCACCGTGCGCCTGCTGCGATCGACTTTTCGACCTGCTCGTGAAGCTCATCCCGAAGATCGCCCCGCGCCTGAGGCCCGATCACGGTCTGCTCGTCGAGCGGATCGCCCATGACAAGAGCAGCCATCTCTCTCTTGAAGGATGACGTGAAGGCATCCGCCACTCCCTCGACCACGATAAAGCGCTTTGCGGCTATGCAGCTCTGCCCGGAGTTCACCGTGCGTGCCGCTGCACCGACGCGCGCCGCCTCCTCCACATCCGCATCCGCGAGGACAATGAAGGGGTCGGATCCCCCGAGTTCCAGAACCGACGGTTTGAGTGATCGACCGGCCTGCGAGCCAACCGCGATGCCGGCCCGCTCGCTTCCTGTAAGTGTCGCAGCCGCGATGCGATCATCATCTATCACGCGCGCTACCCGGGAAGATCCTATGACCAGGGTCCGGAACAGGTTCTCGGGAAAGCCCGCGCGCCGGAACACGTCTTCGATCGCGAGGGCGCATCCCGTCACGTTCGAGGCGTGCTTCAGCACCCCTCCGTTTCCCGCCATGAGCGCCGGCGCCGCAAAGCGAAAGACCTGCCAGTAGGGAAAATTCCAGGGCATCACGGCCAGCACCACGCCGAGGGGGTCGTAGCGAACGTAGCTCCTGGTGGCCCCGGTTTTGACATCTTCGACGGCCAGATGGGATGCGGCGGTGTCTGCGTAGTAGTCGCAGGCGTCCGCGCATTTCTCCACCTCGGCCTTCGCGCCCGTGATTGGCTTTCCCATCTCCAGCGATGCTATGCGGGCGTACTCATCTCGCCTTTCACGAAGCACGCGTCCGGCCCTGCGCATGAGATCCGCGCGATGGCCAAAGGAGGTCTTCCGCCATTCGAGCCAGGCCGAGTGGGCGAGCTCCAGAGCCGCCTCGATCTCCGCGTTGGTCCATTCTTCGTAAACCTTGATCCGAACCTCGGTGGCCGGATTGATCGATTCCATCATGCGGGGGTTCCTCCCTGGAGTGTCGTGTCGCCAAAGATGATGCCCGCGGGTAGAGCGGTCCGCAAGAGAGCACGAGACATTTCGCGCGAGGGCCTCCTTTACCCGCGCCTGGAGTGCGCGCACGGGGGAGTTCCGGCAAGCGTGCCCGAGAGCACCCGCTCATCGAAGGTCCACCGGCCGCGTATCGTGCTCTTCTCGAGGCTGCGCTCCAACGCCCGAAGGAACCGGCGGCGCCCCCATTTGCCTGCGCCAAAGCGGGCGAGATTTTCGGTGTAAACCTGGCAGTCGACCAGATCGAAGTCCCAGGCCTCGAGTTGCTTCACCAAAGCCACCAGAGCGACCTTCGATGCGTTGGGAACCGATGTGTACATGGACTCGGCGAAGAAGCAGCCGCCCAGAGCCACGCCGTAGATCCCGGCCACGAGCCGCCCGTCCCGCCAGCTCTCGGCGGAGTGCGCGTAGCCCAGCGCGTGTAGTTTCGTGTACGCACGGATCATGTCGGCGGTAATCCATGTTCCCCCACCTCCCGGGCGCCGCGCCGCGCCGCAGCCGCGAATGACCTCTTCGAAGGCCGTATCCAGCCGTAGCTCGAGGCGTGTGCGCCGCATGAATTTCTGCAGGCTCCGGGATACCCGAAGCGCTGACGGAAGCAGGATCATTCGGGGATCAGGCGAGAACCAGAGAATGGGCTCGCCTTCGGAGTACCAGGGGAAAATGCCGCTCGCGTACGCAAGAAGAAGCCGCTCGGGCTCCAGATCTCCGCCTACGGCGAGGACCCCGCCGGGTTCGGCCTCATCGGGGGAGGGGAAGATAAGCCTCTGTCCTAAGTAGTAGACCGGCATCGCAAAAGGAGGATCGTTTCAGAGTTTCGCCGGATTACGGCGCCTTCCGGGAGGCGTTCGTCATATCCCGCCGCCATTCTCGTGGCTCGTGCGAAGACGGTGATCCATGGCGCGGGCAGGCTCCGACACACCGGGTTTCCCCACGACGACCGCGGGAATACCGGCAACCGTCGAGTGGGGAGGAACATTATCGAGAACCACGCTCCCTGCCCCTACCTTGGCGCCTTCTCCGATTTCCACGTTGCCGAGTATCTTCGCGCCGGCGCCAATAAGCACGCCATGGCGGACCTTCGGATGGCGATCCCCCTTCTCCTTCCCGGTCCCGCCAAGCGTGACCTCCTGGAGCATCGACACGTGATCCTCCACGACCTCGTTCTCACCGATGACCACCCCGGTTCCGTGATCGATGAAGATGCCGGTGCCAAGACGCGCCGCCGGATGGCTATCCACAGCGAAC
>CBDUXZ010000106.1:0-6655 GCA_965371325.1 uncultured bacterium
CGCGCCGATGAGCGACGCCACATCTCCCCGGGCCTCCGCCAGTGCTTCACGCGCCTCGCTCCCAGCCCAATGACCGCTCGAGGGATTCCCGAAGGGCCGGTCCATGTAGGGAAGTGCGGCCGCCAGCGCCTCGGCGCGCGCGGGCGTGGTGGCGTTGTGATCCAGATAGATCCGGTTCACGGCTTTCTTCCGCGTGAATCCCCTTGGTAACGAAGCTGGAGCGTGGCGTCCTCGCCGTTTCCCTTCCCGCCCGCTTCACGCATCGCCCTGCTTTTGCGAACCAGTTCGTCGAGTCTGACGGACGCGAGATAGCCACGAATCTGCGCCGCGAGCCCCTCCCAGACGCCCTGGGCGGCGCAGCAGGGCTCCAGCGGGCATTCCCGGTCGGCCTTGGGATCCACGCAGAAGATGGGCTCGATACGCTCTTCGACCGCCTCGATGATGTCGGCGACCGTGATCGAATCCGTTCCCTTGTTCAGGAGGTAACCACCCCCCGGGCCACGGACACTTTTTACCAATTCATGCCGCCGGAGTTTCAGGAAGAGCTGCTCGAGGTAGCTGACCGAGATATTTCCTCGCGCGGCAATCTCTCTCAGGCTTACGGGCTGGCTGCCGGGCTGGCTGGCGAGATCCACCAGGGCCCTCAGGGCGTAGGAGCCGCGGGCAGTAATTCTCATGGGGGGTTCCCTTTCGCTGGACGAACAGGTGCCCGAAACGTTTTCAGTGACGGGACCGGACGAATACCCACTCAAGTTACTCGGGTATTCTGGGTCTGTCAACGAAAGGGTTTTGCGCGGGAATCACTCGGGAAGAGTGTTGATCTGCACCCAGTAGGAGAGAAGCTTTTCCACCCTGTCCATCAGATCGTTGTAACGCTCGGGCTTGACGACGTAGGAGTTCGCCCCCTCGGCGTAGGAGCTCTGCATATCGACCGGACTGGAGGAGCTCGACAGCATCACGATCGGGATGTTGCGGACCTCGGGGCTGGACTTGATTCTTCGGAGCACGACGATTCCGTTCTCCTTCGGGAGTTTCACGTCAAGAAGGATGAGGCTCGGCCGCGGGGCCCCCTCTCCGTCTTCGTACTTCCCCTCATGAAACACGAAATCGATCGCTTCCTGACCGTCCCGCACCGTGAAGACGTCGTTCACGAGCCCGGTCCCCTTGATCGAGCTCGCGATGATCTCGATCAGGTCCTCGTTCTGCTCGGCGAGGAGCACGCTGGTTTTGTTGTTCATCTGGTCCAATCTCCCGTCGGCTTTTCAGAGAGGGTACGGCCGCCCCAGGTCGATTCCGTTTCACGCGGGTGGACACACCTGGATGCTGTGAGGTTATACGCCACGAAGCCTCCGGCTTTCAACACGATTCCCCTTTCTCGCGCGATAAATACATCTCTCGGTCATTCTCGATGCAACGCGTCCGGGGGGCCGGCAATTTGGAGGTGGGGACGAATTCTCTCCAGTGTCTTCGGCCCGATCCCTCGGACGGCATCGAGATCCTCGATCTTCCGGATGGTCGCGCCCCCGTCGCGAAACGCCACAATTCGCCCCGCCATGACCGGACCGACCCCCGCGAGAGCCTCGAGATCCTCCGGCGAGGCGGCGTCGAGGGGTATCCGAAGGCCCAAGACGAGAAGCTGCCGCCCCGGCATGCGGCTTTGCGCCACACGGCCGTCGGGATCCAGCGCTATCCTGGCGCCCTCTTCAACAATCGCCTCGAGGCCGGGTCCGCGCGGCTGAACGCGCGGCCGCGCACGCGCCAGCGCCTCCCGGACCGTGGCGCCGGCAAGACCCCGCTGCACACCCGGCCGGTCCACCGCGCCCCGCACCTCGACCGCCCCCGTCCAGGCAGGGGCGCGCGTCCAGGCCGACACCTCCCCCCCCGCCCGCCAGTGCCCGATCGCATCCGTAAGCGCAATTCCCCACGCCACCGACGCAATGACCACGCCGAGAACGACCCCGCGATCCACCCTCCCCTCCATGCAAGAAAAGAAGCGCCCCCTGCAGGGCGCTCCCCGGGACAAATCGACCCGAGAAACAACATTTACAAGGCCGCCGCGGGCGCCGGCCCGTCACTCACGATTGGCCGTGCGACTTCGCCTCCGCCTCGGCAATCTCGTCCTTCAGCAGCTTGTACTCGACGCTGTCGACCAGCGCGTGCCAGCTCGCCTCGATGATGTTGCTCGAGACGCCGACAGTTCCCCAGCGGGATTGGTGATCACCCGACTCGATGAGCACCCGCACCTTCGCATCGGTCCCGTGAGTGGAAGCCAGAACCCGCACCTTGTAGTCGAGCAGCTCCATGTTGCGCAGCTGGGGATAGAAGCCGTAGAGCGCTTTTCGCAGGGCGCTGTCGAGCGCGTTGACCGGGCCGTTCCCCAGCGCGGCGGTGTGCTCGAGGCGTCCTGCGACCTCGACCGAGACGGTAGCCTCGGAGATTGGCGGCTCGTTCTCGGCCCGCTTCTCGTCGATCACCCGGAACCCCATGAGGCTGAAGTACTTCTTGTGTGTCCCCATGGACTTACGGATGAGCATCTCGAAGCTCGCGTCGGCGCCTTCAAACGCGTACCCCTCATGCTCGAGGGCCTTGATCTGCGCGAGGATTTCCCGCGCCACCGGATCGCTGTTGTCGAGTTCGATGCCGATTTCGCGCGCCTTCACCATGACATTGCTCTTCCCCGCGAGATCGGAGACGAGAATGCGCTGGCGGTTACCGACGAGTTCCGGGCGGATATGCTCGTAGGTCTCCGGATTTTTCTGAACCGCGTCGACGTGCATTCCCCCCTTGTGGGCGAACGCCGATCTTCCCACGAAGGGTGCGCGATTGTTCGGCGGGACGTTGGCGATCTCGTCCACGAAGTGCGACAGCTCCACGAGCTTTGCCACGTGTTCATCGTCGATGCAGTCGATCCCCAGCTTGAAGCGGAGGTTTGGAATAATCGACGTCAGGTTCGCGTTGCCGCACCGCTCACCGAAACCGTTGATCGTCCCCTGCACTTGATCGACGCCCTCGGCGACAGCCGCCAGGCTGTTCGCCACCCCCAGCTCACAGTCATTGTGGCAGTGAATTCCCAGCGGAACGTCAAAGCGGTCGTTGACCTGCCGCACGATCTCGGCGATCTCGTGCGGCAGGGCCCCGCCGTTCGTGTCGCAGAGGACGATCCAGGCGGGATGCGCGTCAGCGGCGGCCGCGAGGGTCCGGAGGGCGTAATCCGGGTTGCGCCTGTAACCGTCGAAGAAGTGCTCCGCATCGTAGATCACCTCGTCGAAGTGCTTCGTGAGCCACCGGACCGAGTCGTGAACGATGTTCAGGTTCTCTTCGAGCGGAATTCGGAGCGCATCGGTGACGTGAAGATCCCAGGACTTCCCGAAAATGGTCGCCACGGGCGTCTCGGCCCGCAGAAGCCCCTGCATTCCCGGATCCTTGTCGCAGGTGATGCCGCTACGGCGTGTGGCCGCGAACGCCGCCAGCCGGGCGTTCCGGAGCCCGAGGGACCTGGCCGCGCGGAAGAACTCGAGATCCTTGGGGTTGGAGCCAGGGTAGCCCCCTTCGATGTACCGTACCCCCACTTCGTCGAGTTTCTCCACGATGCGCAGTTTGTCCTCAACGGAGAAGTTGATCCCCTCTCCCTGGGCACCGTCGCGCAAAAGCGCGTCGTAGATGCACACGCTTCGCTTTGCACGCTCCGCAGTCGTCTTCTTCGTTTTTTTCCCCGGCATCAGAATGTCTCCGCCCGCGCGGGCTCCTTTCCCAGCTCGAAACCCTCATGGAGCGCGCGCACCGCAAGCTCCGTGTACTTGTCGTCGATAACGCAGCTGACCTTGATCTCGGAGGTGCTGATCATCTGGATGTTGATTCCCTCCCTGGACAGGAGATCGAACATACGCGAGGCCACACCCGCGTGATTTTTCATTCCCATGCCCACAATGGAAACCTTCGCGATGCGATCGTCCGAAATTACCTGCCGGGGCCCAAGCGCTCGGGCGGCCTCTTCCACGCATGCCAGCGCCTTCCTGAAATCAGCCTTGGGGACCGTGAAGGTGAGATCAGTGTGACCGTCGGTTCCGACGTTCTGCACGATCATGTCCACAATGACGTTGCAGTCCGTGATCGGGACGAGCAGCTTCGCCGCAACGCCCGGCTGATCGGGCACGCCGACGACGGTGATCTTGGCCTCGTCCCGGTTGTAGGTCACACCCGAAACAACCAGCGCCTCCATAATATCTTCCTCCCTGGTCACCAGCGTCCCTTCGCTCTTGTTGAAGCTCGAGCGCACGCGAAGGGGCACGTTGTACCTCTTGGCGAAGAGCACCGAGCGGGTCTGCAAGACCTTCGCCCCCAGTGACGCCATCTCCAGCATCTCGTCGTAGGAGACGCGATCGAGCTTGCGGGCGGAGGGAACGATGCCCGGATCCGTGGTGAACACGCCGTCGACATCGGTGTAAATTTCGCACACGTCCGCGCCCAGCGCGGCCGCAACGGCCACGGCGCTGGTATCCGAGCCGCCTCGCCCCAGCGTGGTGATGTTTCCCTCGCCGTCAGCGCCCTGAAAACCCGCCACAACAACCACCTCGCCCCGGCCGAGCGCATCCCGGACCGATCGGTCATCGATCTTCCGAATGCGGGCCCTGGAGTGGGAGGAATCCGTCACGATCCCCACCTGCGAACCGGTGAAGGAGCGCGCGGGTTGTCCCATCGCATCGAGGGCGATGCAGAGCAGTCCGCTCGTTACCTGCTCACCGGTCGAGAGGATGACGTCCATCTCCCGCTCGCGGGGAGAGTCGCACAGATCCGCGGCAAGCCCGGACAGACGGTTGGTCTCGCCCGCCATGGCCGAGACGACAACCACGACGTCGTTACCCGCCTCCTTTGTACGCATGACCCGCTCGGCCACGCGCTTGATGCGGTCGGTGTCGCCGACGGAAGTTCCGCCGTATTTTTGAACGATGAGCGCCATCGTGTCGTGCTCTCCGCAAAGTGCAACGCCCTTCAGACCAAATCGAGAAGGCGCTCTGCTTCGCCGCCGCGGGCCCGGAAAATGAACTCCCGCTCTGCGTCGTCAAGGCGCTTGATCCGCACCTCGAGCCGCTCTTCGGGGAGGCTCTCCATGGCACGGTCCGCCCACTCCACCAGGAGGACGCCCCGGCCATCCATGTAGTCGCGCAGTCCCAGCGATTCCACCTCCTCCGGGCGGGAAAGCCGGTAAAAATCGACATGATACATCGGAACGGGACCCTCGTATACGTTCACGAGGGTGAAGGTCGGGCTCGTTGCCTCCTGCCGGCAGCCCAGCCCCTCGGCCATCCCTTTGGCGAGAACCGTCTTTCCCGTCCCCAGCGCCCCGCAGAGCGCAACCGTCATCCCGGGACGGAGTCCCTTCGCCAGGCGCATGCCGAGCAAACGGGTCTCGGCATCCGAGCGCGTTTCGAGGGTCGTTTCCCGCGGATCCTCAGAAGGGCGCATCGGCACGTCCGGACAGAAGCGCGTCGATGGTCGCGGGGAGGCGCGCGATGAGATCAGTGGCGAGCAGCCCCACTGTGCCCAGCTCGCGCGCGGCAAGGTCGCCGGCAAGCCCGTGGAGGTAGACACCCAGGCAGGCCGCGTCGAAGGGGGGCACTCCCTGCGCGAGAAAGCCTGAGATGATCCCGGAGAGGGCATCGCCCATGCCCGCCGACGCCATGCCGGGATTTCCGGTCAGGTTGACGCGCACCTGCCCGTCCGGCGCCGCCACCACCGTGTGCGCACCTTTCAGAACGAGAACCACGCCGTGGGTCCGGGCAAAACCTCGGGCGGCGCCAATGCGATCGGCATTCACCCGCTCCGCGTCGACGCCGAGAAGACGCCCCATCTCTCCGGGATGCGGTGTGAGCACGCGCGGGCCGCGGCAATCCGCAAGCGCGTCCACGTGCCCCGCGAGAGCATTCAGCGCGTCGGCATCCATCAGCATCGGCCTCGCCTCCGCCCGCGCAAGATCGCGCACGAGCTCCACCGTCTCGGGGTGGGTGGAGAGTCCCGGCCCGAGGGCGAGCGCGCTCTTTCCTTCGGATAGTGTCGCAATGCGCTCCGACGCCTTGCGCCCGAGGGTCCGCGCGTCGGTCTCAGCCACCCCTTCGCACATCACCTCGTTGAGCTTCACCGCCACAACGGGCGCCACGCTCTCGGGGACGGCAAGCGTTACAAGCCCCGTGCCGCAGCGCATCGCGGCCTGCGCGGTCATCGCCGCCGCCCCGGTCTTCCCGGGGGAGCCCGCGATAATCAGAAGATGCCCGAAGGTCCCCTTGTGCGCGTCCTTCGGCCGGTCCGGAAGCGCGCGGACGGCCGCCTCTCCCGTCATGATCGCGTCCTGCAATCCGCCCTCCGCAACGTAGGTTTCCGGTATGCCGATGTCCACCACCTGGAGCCTCCCCGCCAGCGCGGCACCCGGAAAAAGAACGTGGCCCAGTTTGGGGAGCCCAAAAGTCACCGTGAGATCGGCCCGCACCGCCTCTCCCAGGATGGCGCCGGTCGTCGCATCGACGCCGGAAGAAATATCGACCGCCAGGGTGCGCCCCTTGTGCCGAAGCGCGTTCATCAGTTCGATCGCGCGGGCCGGAAGGCCCGCGACCGCCCGCTCCAGGCCCGTACCGAAGAGGGCGTCGACGATTCCTGCCGAGCC
>CBDUXZ010000107.1:0-6644 GCA_965371325.1 uncultured bacterium
GAAAGCCTGGAAAGCTTCCTTACAAGAAGCGGAGCGCGAGCTACGAACTCGAGTACGGATCTGATACGATTGAGATTCACGAAGACGCAATAATCCCCGGGCAGCGCGTTTTACTTGCGGACGATCTGATCGCAACGGGTGGAACCGCTGCGGCTGCGCTCGAACTTGTGGAGAAATCCGGGGGAGAGGTCGTCGCCCTCACGTTTCTCATCGAGCTCGGTTTCCTGTCGGGCCGTGAAAAGCTGGCATCCAACGAGGTGCACGCGGTCCTTCAATTCGATTGATTTCCCATGCCTGATGGCCCCTCCATTGAAATCCAAGTGACCCGTGCCGAGGCGGGCATGCGTCTCGATCGCCTGCTCCGCGCACACTTTCCCTGGCGCTCCCGTCCAAACCTGAAAGCGCTCATAGAGTCGGGGGAGGTGAAGGTGAACGGCTGCGGGGCCAAGCCCGCCACCCGGGTCGCGCCCGGCGATCAGGTCAAGACGCCGATCTGTGATCCCCGTGTGCGATCCAGGCAATCGCTGGAACGTGTCCTTGACGTCCTCATCGAGGATCCCGATTTTCTCGTGATCGACAAGCCGGCGGGCCTCTCCACGCACGCCACGGGCCGCCATCTGAAGGACAACGTCGTCGGCGCGCTGCGCTGGCGGTACGGGGAGCCGTCCCCCATGCCGGTCCATCGCCTAGATCTCGAAACAAGTGGCGCGCTTCTATGCGCGCGGAACCGGGAGGCGCATCGCGCCCTCGCGCTCCAGTTTGAGCGGCGTGAGGTCATGAAGCGCTACCTCGCGATCGTGTCGGGCAGTCCGCGGGAAGACACGGGCGTTTTGCGGGGGAGGATTGGGCGTGGTGGAGGCTCGCGCGTTCGCATCCGCGTAAGCGCCCTGGCATCCGAAGGGGAGAATGCCCGGACGGATTTCAGGGTGGCCGGGCGGTGGAAGAGGTTTTCCCTCCTTGAGCTATGGCCTAGGACGGGTCGACAGCATCAAATTCGTGCGCAGCTCGAAGCTGCGGGGTACCCGGTTCTGGGCGACAAGATCTACGGTCCCGACGAAGAGCACTTCCTGGCGCACCTCGAGGGCCGGCTTTCGGCCGAGGCAAAAGGCGCTCTGCAGCTCGAGCGGCATGCGCTCCACGCAGCCACGATCGTTTTCCGCCACCCGCGAACGCGCCGGTGTGTTCGTGCGGATGCCCCGCTTCCCCGCGACATGCAACGCTTCATCGAACGCCCGGGGAAAATCGTCGCAGAAGACAGGCGACCGGAAGCCCCCGGAGTGCTTCAGCTGAACGGAGAGGACGGAATCTCCCCCCGCTTGTAGGCATCGAGGCGCTTCTTGAACGCTTCCCTCTTCGCAGTCGCCATGTTCATGAGGAGCGCGATCCTGGCCGTTTCCTCGGCACGTTCCAGATCCTTCATTCGCTCGTACAATATCATCCGGACGGCCAGAACATCGTGGAGGTAGGGGATTGTTTTCATGAGCGAGTTGAGCCGAACGCCGTTCGGCTCGGAGCGTTTGGTGGTTAGGGCGAAGCGAATCTCGTTCATTGCCACGTCGAGACCACTCGCCCTCTCCAGCTTGTTGAGCATTTCGTGCCCCTCCTGGGGGTCGGCGTCGCTGGACATGGCAATCAGCTTTGCCCCCAGGTAGGCCACGAAGGGATCTTTGGGACGGACTTCGTGATAGGCCCGATAATGTTCCAGCGCCTGGTCGAATTCTCCTTTCGTATAGTACAGATCGCCCAGGTTCTTCTGGACCTGAACGTTCGCAGGATCGAGCTCCAGCGCCCTCTTGTACTCGGCGAGCGTTTTTTCAATTTCTCCCGTGGCGTTGTAGATGGCGCCGAGGTTCACGTGGGCGGCGAGCAGATTCGGATCGAGCAAGATGGCCTTCTCGAAATGCTCTTGCGCGGTTTCAATGTCGCGGTCGTGAAAGGCGACGGCGCCCAAAATGTTATAGGCGCTGGCCGATTCCGGGTCGAGTTCAAGCAACTTCTCCGCGGTCTTCAGCGCCGAATTGTTGAAGTCCCGGTAGTGATAGCTCAGCGCGAGCTGCTTAAGCGATTCAATATCCTCGGGCGCCTCCTTAACCGCCTGTTCATATTCCTGCATCGACCGGTCGTAATCGCCCCTAGCGAAGTAAATACTCCCCAATTGCCGGTGAACACCCGGGTATTCGGGTTTCATGTTAAGGGCCTTCTGGAAAACGAGGATGGCCTTCTCATCCTCCCCCAACCGCTCGAGCGCCACCCCCAGCCAGAACTGAACATCCGGGTTGAAAAGATCAGTCTTGCTGGCGACTTCGAGGGATTCCCCACCCTGAATCCAGAGTCCCTGGGTGAGGAGGTATCTGCCACGGACATAATTCACGCCGGCATCGTCGGGGGCCAGTTCGACTGCGCTGTCGATATGGGGTTTGGCGAGATCGATCTCCCCACGATTGAGGTGGATCTCGGCAAGCTTGGCATGCGCTTCAACCTCATCCGGATGCGCCTCGAGCACTTTCTTGTAGAGGGCCACCGAATCTTCCGTTTCGCCGGTCACAAGGAGGCGCCGGGCTTCCTGGAGATCCTCGATCGCCGATTCCTTACAGGCGCCAAGAAGGCTTCCGCAGAGCAAGGCAAGCATCAACCCGATGTATCGTGCGTGCACGTTGCACCTCCGTTGGGCGTGAGGGGTAAAATCTAATGTGTCCGGGTGGCGCCTGTCAATGCGTTCCCGGCCGCAGCCCGGGGCTGAAAGATAGCGGATGATGCTCCGGGTTGGCGCCACGATGAGAGGAGGCCGGAGCGGGTGTTCCTCTGGGCTCGCCGGCGGGGGTCTCGTTCCGGCTTGTGATTAGGTTGTGTCGCTGTCAGGATGCCTTAGCTCGCGTATCACCATCTTGAAATATTGACAGGGGAGCGGGGTTCATTGAAGAGTATTCTCGCACTCGACGTAGGTGGAACGCACATACGGTCGGCCTGGGTGATCGAGGGGGAGATGGGTGGCGATGAGCGGGTGCGCGCCGACCTGACCCGTTTGACGACCCGGGCCGGGAAGAGGAGGGCCGAGCAGGAACTCCTGGCGGCGCTCGTCGATCACATCGAGGGCCGTCTTGCGGAGAGCGCTGTTGAGGCTGTCGCCGTCGGAATGCCCGGGTTTATCAATGGGGAGGGCGTAATCGCCGCCTCTCCTAACCTGCCGGGCATCGCGGACTTCCCCCTGCAGCGATTTCTTGGGGAGAAACTCGGCACTCCGGTTGTGGTGGCGAACGACGCGCTCTGCGCCGCGCGCGGCGCCTGGCTGCTCGAGGCGCCCCGGCCCCGAAGTCTCGCGATTGTAACGCTGGGGACCGGTGTCGGCGGCGGACTCATCCTGGAGGGACGTCCGGTGGCGGGCGACGGGGGCACCGCGATGGAGATCGGACACCTCACCATGGTCGCGGAGGGTCATCCCTGCGGCTGCGGCAACCGCGGATGCCTGGAGCAATACGCGGCGGCGCCGGCGCTAAGCCGCCTCGATGCGGAAGGAGGGGGGAAGGGCCGCGGGGCCGAGGCGCTCGCGGCGGCTGCCGGAGAGGGCGAGCAGAAGGCGAAGGGCATCTTCGATCGAGCCGGCGCTTACCTCGGGCGGGCGGTGGCTACGCTCGTGCTCCTTGTCGACGTGCGGACGATAAGAATTGGCGGGGGCCTCTCTCGCTCCTGGAATTTGTTCGCCGGATCCTTTCAAGCGAGTCTTGATCAACATCTGATTCCTCCCCTGCGTGGGCTTATCGACGTCGCACCCGTGAGCGCTACGGAAATTGATCGCATCGGACTCAGCGGTGCCGCTGATCTGGCAGGCGATGATAGACGCTGATAGCCGTGGCAGTATTCCCCCCGTGAAGCTCGTATCCTCATTTAGCATGTGAGTCGGGAAACAAACGGTTTTGTTTCCGGCGGAGCGCTCGTGCGCGGTAGGCGCGCGGGATGCGGTGGACTGAGCAGCCTATGAGCCGAGCGTTACTTACGACATGTTTGATCGCTCTTCTGGCAACGCTCGCTTGCAGCCCCGGCGATCCCGAGCTGCCGGTGGCGCCCGGTGAATCGGTCATCTTCCGTTTTCCAGAGGGTTCCTGGGAAGCGAAGGGATCGCTGGCGGACATCCGGAACGTCGTCCTTATCAGCATTGACGCCCTGGGGGCGAAGCATACGGGAGCCTATGGGTACGAGCGGAATACCACGCCCAACCTGGACCGGTTCGCGTCGGAGGGAACGCTGTTCGTCTACGCGTATGCGCAGCAGATGCACACGCTGGCCTCGCATCTTACGATGATGACCGGTCTCTACCCGCAGGCGCACGGCGCATCAAGGGAGCGTGTTGCCAGCGCAAAGGCGACCACCTTGGCGGAAGCTCTCAAGCAGCACGGCTTCACGACGGCGGCCTTTACGGGGAAGGTCGGTTTTGCGGGGCCGCGCTTCGGGCTCGGGCGCGGGATTGATCACTACCGAACCGGTTCAGGGGATGCGGCGGCGGAGAACGCTCCACGGTTCGAATGGCTGGAAGCACAGGCCCGCGCGCGCGAAGCGAATCCTGATCACCGATTTTTCCTCTTTGCGCACTTCTATGATGTCCATTCGGACTTCAAGACCGAGGTTCCCTACTATGCGCCGCCCCCCTACGGCCTTAAGTTTCTTCCCGAGGGCCTTGACTGGGAGTACCGGGGTGACTCATCCCTCATTCAGGAGCTCTACAAGTCCGGTAAGGTAACGGAGGCCGACAAACGAATTCTCACGGCGCTCTACGACGGGGGGGCGCTCTACTGTGACGAGAAGGGCCTCGGACCGTTGCTCGAGAAACTCCATGTACTGAACTTCGATGACGACACGCTGGTGATCATCACGGCGGATCATGGCGAGGAGATCTTCGAGCACGGGGAGGGCATTCACCAGCAGCCCTACGAAGAAACCTCCCGCGTTCCCCTGGTCCTGCGTGGGCCGGGTCTTCCGCGCGGGCTGCGTCTTCCCTACGTGGTCGAGCTCGTGGATCTCATGCCGACAGTTCTCTCGCTGCTGTCCCTGCCCGTTCCAAGTCACGTACAGGGGGATGATCTGAAGCCCCTCTTCTTCGGAGAGAAGCCGCGTGCGCAAGTTGCACGCGTAGACGGCAACCGGAAGGACGACCAGACGTTCAAGAGCAACCTGATCGTCGAGCGTGACGGGATGCGATGGAGCTATTTGAACCGCATCGTCGAGGCGCGGAGGGGAGAGGGGACGGGTTTCGCGCTGAAGGACAAGGGGGAGCTTTACAACCTTGACCGCGATCCCAATCAGAGCGTGAACCTCGCGCGGCACTATCGATCCTTGGCCGAGGAGCTCGAGACGGAGCTGCTTGCATGGTATGCGCAGACCGACGCGCTGGCGCGAAAGCTGGGCGGGTCGGAGAAGGGCACGGCCGTGATCTCCGAGGAGGAAAAGGAGCGCCTCCGGGGACTCGGCTACGTTCAGTAAAGTGAATGGCTTCTTTCACACAAGGCCCGTTTCTGCTACAAGTTCCCCCATGCCCTCGTAGCTCAGGTGGATAGAGCACCGGTTTCCTAAATCGTTAAACGCCCCATTCGACTTTTCCCGCGATAACGTCAACTTACCGGAATCACTCGGTTTTCTATGTCTTCCGCTGTCCGGCGGAGGCACCCAATGACAGGCTTTGTCGCGCGTTTGTTCCCCTCTAGTGTTCCCGCGAGGAGAGGGACGGGGAGGGTTCGCTGCTGGATCTGGTTGTCTCGCTGAATTTGACGCGGCGCACCTGATCACGCCCCTCTCGATAGCCGCCCTCGGGAACTATGTTATCCCCGTTCATCGCCGCTTGGGGGTCGCGAATCGGCTCCGCGAAAAGGCGTACGATATAATGTCACCAGTGTAAAGCGTAGCAACCACATAGTAACAACGCCGAAAGTTGCAGAAATTACGCCGAAACAATTGTCTAACCCGCCGATTTTGATCTAGCCTCGGATCAGTTCCTCGCAGGCATTTCCCGCAAATGCATTTTTCGCCGGAAATAACTAGCTCCAGGAACCCCCCCACGAAGCCGCGCGACGGTGGATAGCATCATCGATGGCCGTATCCGTTTCAAGGAGGAACACATGCTGTTAGCAACTCGTATGAACGAACTCTCGCCCGGTGAGCGCCTGCTGATTGCAGTTAAGCGCTCGAAACTTCGCCACAAGGACGTAGCCAAGCGAGCGCGCATGCACCATGTGCGACTCAGTCAGTTAATCAATCATGAGCGCTTGATGTTTGCTCCGCGACCATTGTCCTGCGGGGAACGCCGCAGACTGGCGCGCGTGCTGAAGGTTAAGGCCGAAAGTCTGTTCGGCGAGGAGAAGGTGGCCTAAGGCCCAATGTTTGTTGATCATCAGAAGGGCGAGGCCCTTCTAACCCTCCACGAGGCAGCGCAGGATCTCCGGATCTCCACGCGCACCCTCCAACGGTTGGTGCTCGCGGGCGCCATAGTGCCTACGCACATTAGCCCCCAAAGGCCCTTCTTCCCTCGCGGAGAAATCGAAAGATACAAGCGCGAGGGATGTCTACCGGCCCAGCGCCGTGACGAAAAGTTGAAACACATCGACCGGAAACTAGGGGAGGTAAAAAACTAAACCCAAACGCACGAAGCGCCGGGCCCT
>CBDUXZ010000108.1:0-6586 GCA_965371325.1 uncultured bacterium
GCCCTTCAGCACGGGCGAGACGAAGTTTCTAAGGGGACCCGGTCGCCGTGAGATCGGGCACGGGGTGCTCGCGGATCGCGCGTTGCGGGGCCAGCTCCCGCCCGCCGAGAAGTTCCCATACACCATTCGAGTCGTGAGCGAGATCCTCGAGTCGAATGGATCGTCCTCCATGGCGACGGTTTGCGGCGGCTCGCTTTCGATGATGGATGCGGGGGTGCCGCTCGGGGACGCGGTGGCGGGAATCGCGATGGGGCTCATCAAGGAAGGCGGCAAGATCGCGGTGCTCACGGACATCCTCGGTGATGAAGATCATCTGGGCGACATGGACTTCAAGGTGACGGGGACGGCCGCCGGTGTGACCGCGCTTCAGATGGACATCAAGATCGATGAGGGAGTAAGCCGGGAGGTGCTTACCCAGGCCCTGGAGCAGGCGCGGACCGCGCGGCTCCACGTACTGGAGCGCATGAACGCGGCCCTCTCCGCGCCGCGGGACGATCTCTCCACCTACGCGCCGCGCATCGAGACGGTCTGGATCAAGCCCGACAGGATCCGCGACGTCATCGGCCCGGGGGGGAAGGTGATCAAGGGGATCCAGAGCCGGACCGGCGCGAAACTGGACGTCGATGACAGCGGCGAGATACGCGTTGCCTCGGCCGATCTCAAGGCGCTCGAGCAGGCCAAGGCGATGATCCGCGAGCTTACGCAGGAAGCCGAGATAGGGCGCGTGTACCTGGGCAAGGTTCGCAAGATCATGGACTTCGGCGCCTTCGTGGAGATCTTCCCCGGCACGGACGGCCTCGTGCACATCTCGGAGCTGGCCCACAAGCGCGTCAACAAGGTCACGGACATCCTGAACGACGGGGACGAGGTCATGGTGAAATGTCTCGAAATCGATCCCCAGGGGAAAATCCGACTTTCACGAAAAGCGGCGCTTGGAGATCTCGACGACGGGCAGACGGGCGGGGACAAGCCGACTCCCGCTCCGCGCGACGGAGGCGGGGGGCACCGCCGCCGCCGCTGAGTCCCTTCGCTCCCCGCGCCCGGCGGGGAGTCGTTTTTAGGAAGGCGCGTGGAGGAGATCAAGATTCCGATCCGACGGATGCGCCCGGAGGGGGATGCCGATCTGCCCCTTCCCGCCGCCATGTCGTCTCACGCCGCGGGTGTGGATCTGCCGGCGGCGATCGAAGGGAGCGTCGCCCTTGCCCCGGGCGACAGGAAGTCGGTGCCGACCGGCTTCTCGATCGCGTTGCCGCCCGGTTATGAGGGGCAGGTGCGTCCCCGCAGCGGTCTGGCCCTCCGTCACGGCCTCACCGTCGCGAACGCACCCGGAACCATCGACGCCGATTACCGCGGCGAGATCTGTGTGATACTTGTCAACCTGGGAGACAAGCCCGTTACAATCAGGCGCGGCGATCGTATAGCCCAGCTGGTTGTAGCGCCCGTCGCCCGCCCCGTGTGGACGGAGGTTTCCGAGTTGCCCGCCAGCCAGCGGGGAGGAGGAGGTTTCGGACACACGGGCGATTGACGGGATCGGGGAGGCTCGGTTATAACTGTCTGGGCCCTTTCCAATGCATCTTGCGCCTTTCCCCGGGAAAGGCATCTCCCGTCATCAAAGCACTGCGCGCAATCATTGCCGGTGAGCTTCGCCGGCCGCCCCCTCCAGCGGTCCGCCGAGGGCGCGGGGAGAGAGTGAGTGGACGAACGCGCCTTCCCTCACGGTCAGCACGACGAGCACGCCGGCGATCCGGAGAGCTCAGATACGCCGGAAATCACCCCGGCGTTCGAAACCGCCCCGGGTGAAACCGGCGCTTCGGAAGAACCGGCAACCCCCCCCGGGGGGCGCGTCTCGCGCTCTCTGCGGCTGCGTCTCCTCAGTGCCGCGGTCCTCATCCCCACCGCCCTTATCCTCATTGCCACGGGAGGCCTCCCGTTCCTCCTGGTGGTTGTCGCAATCATCTGCCTTGCGCTCAGGGAGTTTTACGAGATCATCGAGGTCAAGGGCCTTCATCCGCAGAAGATGGCCGGGATTGGGGGTGCGGCGCTCCTGGGAATCGTGAGCTGGGTGGGGAACGAGTACCAGACCAACGTGCTCCTGACCGCGGTGCTGCTAATCGTCATGATCCTCCAGCTGCTCAAACGCGACGTCGCCGAGGCGATCTCCGGTATCTCGGCGACATTCTTCGGCGTGTTCTACGTCGGGTGGCTGACATCCCACGCCATTCTCTTGCGGCGGATGGACGAGATTCTCCGGATCAAGTACGGCGCCCCCGCGGAAGGCCCTTTCTGGATAGGCGGTCTGTTCGTCGATCAGAGCCTCGTGCAGTACCTCGGCATCTTCCTGCTGATGTTTTGTGTAGCGACGATCGCGGCGACCGACGCGGGGGCCTACTTCGTGGGCCGTCGCTACGGCCGGAGGAAGCTCGCGCCGCGTATATCGCCCAACAAGACCGTCGAGGGCGCGCTTGGAGGCATTTTCGGCGGAGTTCTCGTCGGCTCGATCTTCTGGGCTATCTTTAACTACTGGATGCTGGACAACCCGCTGCTTCCCTTCTGGCAGATGATCGTTCTGACGATGCTCTTGTCCGTCTTCGGGATTCTCGGGGATCTGGCCGAATCGCTCATCAAGCGCGACGCCCAGACGAAAGACACCGGAACCCTTATCCCCGGGATGGGAGGAATGCTCGATCGTATCGACAGCCACATGGTCGCGTTTCCGGTTCTGTACTACTACATGAGCGCCTGGTTCTTCTTCCGTTCCTACGTGGGTGGATGAAGCGTTTGGGTCCGCGGTCGCAGGGTCGCCGCGGATCAGGGAGGAGTGCTGTGATTCCACGTTATTCCCGGCCTGAGATGAGCGCTCTCTGGACAGCCGATGCCCGATACGGCGCCTGGCTCCGTGTGGAGATCGCCGTGTGCGAGGAGCAGGCGCGGCGAGGCGAGATTCCAAAGCGGGCGTTCCAGACGATCAAGAAGAAGGCCCGCTTCGACGCGGCGCGCATCGATGCCATCGAGAAGAAGGTCAAGCACGACGTCATCGCGTTTCTGACGAACGTGGCGGAGAGCGTCGGGCCGGAGGCGCGCTACATACACCTGGGGCTCACCAGCTCCGACATCCTCGACACGGCTCTCGCCCTCCAGCTCAAGGCCGCCGCTGATCTCCTCCTCGCCGATATTGATGCCCTCAAGAAGGTTCTCCGGAAGAGGGCCCTCGAGCACAAGCAGACGGTGATGATCGGGCGCTCTCACGGGATGCACGCCGAGCCGATCACCTTCGGGCTCAAGCTGGCGCTCTGGTATGCGGAGATGGAGCGTCATCGTGAGCGGCTCGAGCGGGCGCGGGAGGGCGTGGCCGTGGGGAAGCTTTCCGGTGCGGTGGGAACCTTCGTTTATCTCGATCCCGCCGTGGAGGCGGCGGTTCTCAAACGGCTGGGCCTTTCAGCGGAGCCCGTGGCGTCCCAGGTCGTGCAACGTGACCGGCATGGTGAGTTCTTCGGCACCCTCGCCCTCGTCGGAGCGAGTATCGAGAAGATCGCCGTCGAAGTTCGCCATCTCCAGCGAACGGAAGTAGCGGAGGCGGAGGAGTTCTTCTCGGAGGGGCAGAAAGGGTCGTCCGCGATGCCCCACAAACGAAACCCGATCGCGTCCGAGAACCTGTCGGGCCTGGCGCGCGTTCTGCGCGGCAACGCTCAGGCGGCCCTCGAAAACGTACCGCTCTGGCACGAGCGCGACATCAGCCACTCGAGCGTGGAGCGGATAATCGGCCCCGACAGCACCATCCTTCTCGACTACATGCTGGCGCGCCTCACGCGGCTGCTCGAGCGCCTCGTGGTATATCCGGAGCGGATGAAGCGAAACCTCGAGATCACCCGCGGCCTGGTCTTTTCCCAGCGCGTATTACTGGAACTCGCTCGACACGGTGCCTCCCGGGAGGACGCCTATGAATGGGTGCAGCGCAACGCGATGCGTGCGCAGAAGGACGGCGAAGATTTCAAGGATCTGCTCCTGAAGGATCGCGACGTCGCCCGGATGCTGCGCCCGGCAGAGCTTCGTGCCTGCTTCGATCTGAAGGACTACCTGAAGCACGTAAACACGCTCCTGAGGCGCGCCTTCGGGACTTCCTCCGGGGGAGGGGGAAAGCGTGGGGGCGTGCAACGCAAGCGCCGCTGACAGGCCCGGTGGCAGGGAGATGGCATGACACAGACGAACACGCCTGAAAGACGCGAGAAGATTCACGAAGGTAAAGCGAAGATCGTCTACGCGACGAGTGATCCCGGTTACATTATCCAGTACTTCAAGGACGACGCGACCGCGTTTGACGCGAAGAAGCGCGGGACGATCATCGACAAGGGAGTCATCAACAACCGCATCTCCTGCTTCCTCTTCGAACGCCTCGAAGAGAACGGTGTGCGGACGCACTTTGTTCGGAAGCTCTCCGATCGCGAGATGCTCTGCAAGCGGCTCGAGATTATCCTCGTCGAGGTGGTCGTCCGGAACGTCGTGGCGGGGAGTCTGGCGAAGCGGATGGGCCTCGAGGAGGGGAAAACGCTACCGCGGCCCATTCTCGAGCATTACTACAAGCGGGATGATCTCAGCGATCCGCCGCTGAACGAGGAACACATCCTCGTCTTCAACCTCGCGACACGGGAGGAGCTCGATCACATCCGCGACGAGGCCTTCAAGGTGAACGACTTTCTGCTGAAGTTCCTCGATCAGCGCGACATCCGCCTCGTCGACTTCAAGCTCGAGTTCGGGCGCGGGCAGGAGAGCCATGCGGGGCAGATTCTTCTGGGTGACGAGATCACGCCCGACGGCTGCCGCTTCTGGGACAAGGCGACCAACGAGAAGCTCGACAAGGACCGTTTCCGGCGTGATCTCGGAAAGCTGGAGGAGACTTATCAGGAGGTCGCCCGAAGAATCTGCGATACCTGAGCGGCCCATGGCCGCCACGCCCGATAGGGGGCCAAAGTCAGGAGGACCATGAAGGCCAGGGTCATCGTCATGCCGAAGGAGGGGGTGCTGGATCCCCAGGGGAAAGCGATCCAGGGATCCCTTCACGCGTTGGGCTACGACACCGTCAGTGACGTTCGTGCCGGCAAGTGCTTCGTTGTCGAGTTCGGTGACGTCCCGTCAGAGAAGGCCAGGGCGCTTCTCGACGAGATGAGCGAGAAGCTCCTCGCCAACCCGCTGATCGAGAGTTGGAAGATCGAGCTGGAGAAAGCGTGAGGGCAAGCAGGCGAGAGGATATCCGGGTCGGCGTCGTGGTTTTTCCGGGTTCCTGCGACGACCACGACACCTACCATGCCTTCTCGCGCGTGCTTGGAGTTTCCACGCGCTTTCTCTGGCACCGCGAACAGTCCCTCGACGATCTCCATGCCGTCGTACTCCCCGGCGGTTTTTCCTACGGCGACTACCTGCGCTGCGGCGCGATGGCAAAGTTCTCACCGGTGATGGGGGCGATCCACCGCTTCGCCGCAAGCGGGGGCTTCGTCCTCGGGATCTGCAACGGCTTCCAGATTCTCTGCGAGGCGGGGTTGCTCCCGGGCGTGCTCGTGCGCAACCGCTCCCTGCGCTTCGTGTGCGATCCCCGCCAACCCCTCCGCGTCGAGCGCCCGGGGGGACCATGGACGGGGGGTTTCCGGGAAGGAGAGGTCCTTCGCTTCCCGATCAAACATGGAGAGGGGTGCTACTTCGCGGATCCCCCGACCCTTAAGACCCTGGAGGCCAGCGGCCGCATCCCCTTCCGATACGCCACGCCAACCGGTGGCGTCACCGATGCGGCAAACCCGAACGGCTCCCTCCGGAGCATTGCGGGCGTCACGAACGCCGGGGGGAATGTGCTCGGCCTCATGCCTCACCCCGAGCATGCGGTGGAGTCGCTTCTGGGGGGAGGGGACGGCCGCCGGATATTCGAGTCGCTGATATCCCACCTTCTCGCCTCCGGCGCCGAGACGACCGCCGCAACGGAGGGTTCCCAGACCGGCGCCGATGCGCGGAAGCGGGCCCCCCAGGAGGGGACCGTCCCTGCGCCAAAGCGCCCCGCGCCCCCGGAAGGCGGCCCCGCCGTCACGCCGGAAGCCGTTCTTCGCCACGGGTTGACGGAGGAGGAGTTCGGGCGCATCGAAAAGATTCTCGGCCGCACGCCGAATTTCACGGAGCTGGGCATCTTCTCCGTCATGTGGAGCGAGCACTGCTCCTACAAGTCGAGCCGTGTGCACTTGAGAAAGCTCCCCACCACGGGCGCGCGGGTGCTCCAGGGGCCCGGCGAGAACGCGGGGATCATCGACATCGGCGAGGGCTACGGCGTGGCGTTCAAGGTGGAGAGCCATAACCACCCGAGCTTCATAGAGCCTTACCAGGGCGCGGCCACCGGCGTGGGGGGCATCCTGCGCGATGTCTTCACGATGGGGGCACGCCCCATCGCTTCTCTTGACTCCCTCCGTTTCGGAACCCTCGACGACCCCTGGCAGCGGCATCTGCTCGACGGCGTGGTACGGGGAATCGGGGGCTACGGAAACTCCTTCGGCTGCCCGACCGTCGGGGGAGAGACGAGCTTCCACCCCTCCTACAACGGCAACATTCTCGTGAA
>CBDUXZ010000109.1:0-6563 GCA_965371325.1 uncultured bacterium
TTAAGCGCTTGCTAATTGAGGGCTTTTTGCATTCGCCGGTCCGGGCCTCCCCCCGCGCCGCCGGGGTCGCCCCGGTCCGCCAGGGTGCCGGTTTCCTTCGTTGGGGGGCCGCATCGCACGAAAAATCTTCCAGAGGGGGACTGATTCGTAGCTATCACGCTGAAATTTGGTGTCAAGTGAAAGTGGAGGAGAAACTGGGGGGGCTCTGCTGGCGATTGCGATGCGGGGGGAGGAGGGCGGCCCTAGACGTCCTTGAGCAGCCCCTCGCGGATCATCCGTTCGGCCACACCATCGAGATCGGGATCGTAACGTCCCTCCGCGATGATCTTCCGGTAACGGGCGACCAGCTCTTCACGGACCTCAGGGACGCCCTTGAGGGTATCCGCCGCAACACTGAACTGATCCAGACCGTTCCCGCCGCTCCCGTTTGACCCGCCGTTGGAAGGCTTCTCGTCCGCAGGATCATCGGTGGGGCGGCGCATCCCGCCATTCCCCCCATCCGGGGTCGAGGGGAGGGCGCGCCGGGCATTCGAGGTGCCCCTGGATTTTCGGCCCCCCCGGGGCCTGGATCGCTTGCTCATCTGTTCTCCATGGCTTGCCGATTACTATACGCCCTGTGGGCGAAGACCGTCAATCCATGTATCGGCCCCGCCGGGAAGAGCCTTGAACGTAAAAAAGGCCCGAACCGGAACGGGGTTCTGCTCCCGTCCGGTCGGGCCAGCGCTTGCTCGGCGCTTGGGCACCTGAATTATTTCTCGACGAGGCTCTTCAGTTTCGCACGAAGCCGGAGGATGGCCTTTGTATGAATCTGGCAGACCCGCGATTCGGTGATGTCGAGGATCTTCCCGACCTCCTTCATGTTGAGTTCGTCGTAGTAGTACAGCGAAATGACGAGTCTCTCTTTCTCGGGCAGATGGCTTATTGATTCCGCGACGATCCGCTTCATCTCATCGATGTTGAGGGCCCCGGCCGGGTCCTCGCCGGTCGTGTCCTCGAGAACGTCGATCAGGTTTTTCTTTTCCAGGTCGCTTGCGTTTCGGACCTCGTCCAGGTTCACAACCGAGATCCCGCGTACCTGGTTCAGCATTTCATGAAACTTTTTGATCTCCACCCCGAGTTCACCCGCCACCTCTTCGTCGGAAGCCGACCTCCCGAGTTTCTGCTCCATCTGGCTGTAAGCTGCTTCGAGCTTGCGGCTCTTCTGCCTCACCGAGCGCGGAACCCAATCAAGCGACCTGAGCTGATCGAGAATAGCTCCCTTAATTCTGAATTCGGCATAGGTCTTGAACTTGCAGTTCTTTTCGGGGTTGTATTTTTCGATTGCGTCCATGAGCCCGATGACGCCGGTGTTCATGAGATCATCGAGGTCGACATGGGAAGGGAGGCGCTGAGCGATACGGTTCACGATGTACTTGATGAGGGGAGCATGCTCCATGATGAGCCGATCGCGGGTGGTCTGGCTCATGTTCCCGTTCTCCGCACTGTGGCGCTTGGGTTCCACGTTCATTACTTCTCTCCAAATCTTGGTGGAGGGTCCGGTCCAGAGACCGGACGTAATCACCGGTCGAGGCCGCGGCGCCTCTCGGGAGGTACCGCGGAAGCCGTCCGGTGGAGAAATGTTTCCGTGGAGTGGGGGGTTCTCCTTTCATCCTGGAACGCGTCCGAAGGCGAAATTTGCAATCGCTATGCCAATGAGAGCGGAGCGGTCGTACTTGCGCCGCGATGGGGGTCACGGCGGGTGGGTAAGGAGATCTCTGTCGTGAAAATTCTCTTTAATTACGGGATTAAATCTCTTGTGTGCGAGTTTTGTGGGCTGTTGTTCGGGGAAAAAGAAAATGAGAATGGGTGGGTGCGGAAGTCCGTTCCGACGCCAATATGCGTCATCCTATTGACGCATTTTGTCGCTGAGGTACGAGATTGTACCGAAGCGGGGACCCGGAAGTTCACTCTTGTGATTAGGCCGAGGAGGGGGAGCCCGGAACGCCTGTGGGCTCCCGGAAACGGGATGGGAAACTGGGTCACGGTGTGGTAATCGGCGATCCCGGAAAGGAGAGCAGGGGGGTGTGGTTCAGGAGCGGTGCGGAGAGGAGCGCTTCAGCTGCTTCTTCTTGATCTTCTCGACGAGCGTGGTCCGGTTCAGCCGGAGTAGCGCGGCCGCCCTGTTCTTGTTCCAGCGGGTCTTTGCAAGGGCCTGAAGGATAAGTTCGTTTTCGAAGTCCGTGACGAGTTCGTTGAAGGCTATCCCGCTCGAGGGAATGTCGATCCTGAACCGCAGGGCCGGCGCGCCCTTCCGGAAGCGGACGTGGTCGGGGAGATCGTCGGGGGTGATTTCGCCTTCCTCCTTCATGATAATAACCCGCTCGAGGGTGTGTTCCAGCTCCCGCACGTTTCCGGGCCAGCTGTAGGCCTCCAGAATATCTAGCGCGTCCGCCGAAATTCCCTTCACCGTTTTCCCCAGCGCGTCATTGTGAACCTCGATGAAGTGATTGACGAGGATCCGAACATCCTCGGGCCGCTCCCGAAGCGGGGGGATACGGATCGGGATGACGTTCAGCCGGTAGAAGAGATCCTCGCGGAAGCGTTTTTCGTGGATGGCGGTTTCCAGATCCTGGTTTGTGGCTGCGATGACGCGGATGTTCACCTTGACCGTTCGGCTCCCGCCGACCGGCATGAACTCCTGCTCCTGAAGGACCCTCAGAAGCCTGACCTGAAGATTCTGCGGCATGTCGCCGACCTCGTCGAGAAAGATGGTTCCGCCGTCAGCCAGTTGGAACCGACCGATACGAGAGCTGATGGCACCCGTGAACGCGCCCTTTACGTGTCCGAAAAGCTCGCTTTCAAGGAGCGTGGCGGGGATCGCGCTGCAGTTCACGGCAACGAGCAACTGGTTGCGCCGCGGGCTGTTCAGGTGAATCGCACGCGCAACAAGCTCCTTCCCGGTTCCGCTCTCGCCGAGGATGAGGACGGAGCTGTCCGTTTCCGCGACCTTTCCCACCAGCCGCAGAACCTTCCGCATCGCATCGCTGTGCGCGAGTATCCCGTCAAACTTTTCGCGGCTCTTCATCTGGCCGCGCATCGACTGGTTCTCTCTTCTTAAAAGGAGGCTCTCCTGCGTAAGCCGCCTGTGATCGAGGGCTATTTCCACGCGGCGCTGGATGCAGTCGATAGGCTCGAGGGGCTTCAACACGCAGTCGAAGGCGCCTGCGTTCATCGCCTTTACTGCGGCTTCTATGTTCTCCCGGTCAGTCAGGATCAGCGCAATTCCGTCCCGCTGCCGATCCATGAAAACCCGGATCAAATCGCGGGCCTCGCCGTCGGGCAGGGGGAGGGAAACAAGGAGGAGATCGGGAGGACGCGCCGCGATCCGCGCGAGGGCCTCTCTTGAGGTCCTCGCCAGTTCTACCGCGCAGCCGGAAGCCGGCAGGTGTTGCGCGAGGATCGTGCGATCGCGCTCGTCGGCATCAACGACCAGCACGACGGCGGGAGGGGAGTCATTGGAGGATCGGTCTGGGTGGCTGGAGGAAGCAGCCGACATGAACGCCCCCGGCGAGCGGTGAGTGCAATGCTAATGAACAGGGAGGCCAGAGTATACGGGCGCGTTTTTTCCAAATCAAGCGGTACGTTTGCGCAGGCCAGGATCGAGTAATGACGGGGCGGCCAGAAGATCCGACGCCACTCAAGAGAACGGGCGATTTAGCCGAAAAAGTCTCCAAGCGATGTTTCGTGCTGATCCATATCCTCCGGCACGCCCCGCCGGAGACATCCGGCCGACGAGACCCAGGGCGGTTCCGACAGCGATGGAAGAGCGAATGACAAAGATTTCAGACAACAAGGGACGCGTGCTAATCACCGGGGGCCCTGCCGATCTGGTCGCGGCGCTGTCGAGCGCTCTGGAGCGCGATGGCCAGCGCGTTTCCACTATTCAGTCGATCTCCATGGCCATCGAGGTCCTGACCGCGCGAAATCCCGATGTGCTGCTCATCGGAAGCGATCCTTCGGGCAAGGGCGGACGCGCAGTGCTGGAGCAAGTCCGGGCCGTCCGGCCGGGGACCCAGGTTATCCTGCTGACGGATAGGGGCGGCATCGCAGACGCCGGTGCCCTTGCCCGCGCGGGCCTCGTGGACTTCCTGGAGAGCCTGCCGGCAGAAACGGAACTGGTTACGCTCCTGGTCCGCCGGGCTGTCGAGCGAAAGTCGCTTCTCACCCGGGTGGGTCAACTTGATTCCAGCCAGGATGCTGCCGGCACGCTTTGCGGGATCGTCGGCTCCTCGCTTTCGATGCGGGAGATATCGAGGCGCGCCACCCAGTGCTCCCTCGGCCATGTGAATATCGTGATCGAAGGGGAAGAGGGGACGGGGCGATCGACGATCGCCAAGGCGATCCATCAGGAGGGTTCGCGGAGGGATCAACCTCTCATTCAGGTCCGTCGTACCGAGACGGCGGAAGCAATGGCAGGCTTATTTGGAGAGGCCAGCGCCGGGACCGTCCTATTCGAGGCTGTCGATGCGCTCCGCGGCGACGCGCAACGAAGCGTCCTCTCCATCCTGGAGGCGCAGGAACAGGAGGAGATTGTTCAGGGGTCCGGTGGCGGGGAAACACGACCACGGATTGTGGCCCTTACGAGCGTCGATTTGGATCTTCAGGTTCAGCGAGGCCGGTTCGAGGGGGAGCTCTACCGCCGTTTGAAGGGCGAGTCACTCCGGATGCCTCCACTCCGGGAAAGGCGCGAGGACATTCCGGGCCTCGTTCAGCATTTTCTCCGGAAGCATGAGCGCGAGGAGGCTTCCGTGAAGGGAATCGATTCTACCGCGCTGAACCTCCTTTGTCAGTACGATTGGCCGGGGAATGTGCAGGAGCTGGAGGACTGTGTTCGGTACGCCATCGCGGTGGCAGGGGTGCAGACTATCCAGACGGAGCATTTTCCGGAGAAGGTCGTCGAATCGTCCAAGCGGCGCGTGGTCGGCGAAAGCGCGAGTGCGCTTTCTCTCAAGGGTTACGAAAAACACTCGATCGAACACGCTCTGATGCTGTGCGACGGTGACATCCTGCGGGCGGCGAATATGCTGGGGATTGGCAGAAGCACGCTGTACCGAAAGATGAAGTTCCACGGAATCAGAAGGCGCCCGATCCGCTGTGACCGACCCACGAGCGGCTGACCATCCCGTAGCGATCATGGAGCAGTTTGGAAGAGAGGAGAGGCCGATGAAACCCGCCGTTCTGTTCGTCGATGACGAGCCCAATATCCTGAAGGCGTTGGGGAGGCTTTTCCGCGGCGAGAATTTCGATCTCAAAACAGCGGGAAGCGGCGCCGACGCCCTCAAGCTGATCGAAGAGCGCCCGGTCCAGATTCTAGTCAGCGATCACCGGATGCCGGGCATGACCGGCGTCGATCTTCTCTCGAAGGTTCGCGAACGCTGGCCGGAAGTCATGCGAATTCTGGTGACCGGCAACTCCGAGATCAATATCGCGGTCGATGCCATCAATCGCGGTCAGATCTTCAGGCTCATCACCAAGCCCTGGAATGACGACGAAATCAAGGCCACCGTGAAAGAGGCCCTGGATCTTTACTTGCTGAAGGATGAGATCAAGCGTCTTAATCACCTTACGCAGGAGCAGAATCTCGAGCTCAAGGACCTGCATCATAATCTCGAGCAGAAGGTGATGGAGCGAACCCGGGATCTCTCCAAGAAGAACGCGGAGCTGGGGCATGTCTACGTTGGTACGCTGAGGGCTGTCATCGGCTCGGTCGACGCGCGGCACCGCTGCTCTTCGGGTCACTCGGAGCGTGTGGGTAATTGCACGGCGATGATCGCGCGCCGGATGGGCCTCGAAGAGCCTCGCGTCAGGAGAATGCAGATCGCCGGCCTGCTTCATGATGTGGGGATCATAGGCGTTCGTGGAAAAATCTTCGGCAAGCAGGGTCCGCTTTCACCAGACGAGTGGAAGGAGATGAGGGAACATCCGGTTCTGTCGGTGCAGATCATCGGCGCAGTCCCCGGGTTGCAGGACATTCTTCCGATGGTGCGCAACCATCACGAGTGGTTCGACGGAGACGGGCGCGGCTATCCGGACGGTCTGAAGGGAGACGCCATCAATACGGGCGCCAGGATCATTCGCATCGCCGACGCAATCGAAGCGATGACTCATGACCGCCCGTACAGAAAAGCCCGCCCCCTCGATCGCGTGATAGATGAGCTGAAGAAACTCTCGGGCAGCGCTTTCGATCCCGATGTCGCCCGTTGCGCGGTTGATCTCATCGAGGAAGGCGGAGAGGAATTCGTCGAGGCCCAGTCGAGGAACGACTCCTTTTAGGCCGACCTGGATTTCAACGCGCCTCTCCCCGAGCTAGTGGTAGCGTCTCAGGTAGGAGAGATCCTTGTCCTGGGTATTCTTGGCGCCGATCAGCACGATGCGCATCTTTCCCCCTTCGCCCTGACAGAAATAGATTCGTCTCTTCCCTGCGAAACCCAGTTCGAAGATATTGCCACGCTCGAGTCCCCCCACCTTTCGGCGCAGGGGTAGATTGTCGTCGCGGTCATTCAGGCGCTTGATGACCTCTTCTG
>CBDUXZ010000110.1:0-6560 GCA_965371325.1 uncultured bacterium
ACAAGCGGCATGCGGGAGAGAATAGCGGAAGGCCTAGGACTTTGCATCCGCGGGAACAATCAACTCGAGGCGCGGGAAGAGCGGATCACCCTTGGAGACGCGCGTCTCTTCCGGGAAGCAGCCCCATTCGAGAGCAGCCGGGAGGTGTTGCGCATCGACGCTGTTCGGCAGCCCGAGTTGCTCCCACATCCGCGCGGCCGCCGTCGGCATGACGGGCTGAACAAGGATCGCGAGGAGTCGAAGCCCTTCGGCGCAAACGTAGAGGATGTCGGCGACCTCATCGGAGCGCGCCGGATCCTTCGCCAGCGTGAAGGGCTTTTTTGTCGCGATGAAGTCGTCGAGGCTGTGAACTATGCGCCAGGCCTGCTCGAGGGCGCGGCTGGCCAGCATGGCATTCATTCCGGCGTGGTATCCCGCGAGCGCGTCGCCAAGGTGGCTGTTCTCGATGAACACCTTCGAGGTGGCCTCCGTCGATGGGGTCCGGCGCACGATCCCCTCCTGGTAACGCTCGATCATGGCCGTCGTCCGGGCGAGGAGATTGCCGATGCCGTTCGCGAGGTCGGCATTGCAGCGATCCTGAACGCGCTCCCACGTAAAATCGCCGTCGCGATCGAAAGGGACCTCGGAGACGAGGAAATAGCGGAGAGCGTCCACGCCGACCTTTCCGGCGACCTCGACCGGGTCGAGCACCGTGCCGAGGGTCTTTGACATTTTTGCCCCCGCCAGGTTCACGAAGCCATGGCCCCAAACGACCCTGGGCGGCTCCAGACTCGCGGCCCAGAGAACAGCGGGCCAGATGATGCAGTGGAAGCG
This sequence comes from uncultured bacterium, assembly GCA_965371325.1. Classification (GTDB taxonomy): domain Bacteria; phylum JAUYMQ01; class JAUYMQ01; order JAUYMQ01; family JAUYMQ01; genus CBDUXZ01. The sequence continues at coordinate 814 of CBDUXZ010000110.1, forward strand.
GGTGATGTCTTTCCCGATGACGTGAACATCAGCGGGCCACTTCTCGGAGAAGCGGGCTTCGTCGCGCGCGTAACCCGCGCCGGTGATGTAGTTGATGAGCGCGTCGATCCAGACGTAGGCCACCGATTGCTCGTCGAAGGGGAGGGGGATGCCCCACTTCACACTCGCTCTGGATATTGAAACATCTTCGAGCCCGCCCCGGATGACGTTGAGAATCTCGTTGCGCCGGTTTTCCGGCTGAACGAAGGAGGGATGCTTCTCGATGTGCTCGAGGAGGCGGCCCTGAAACTTCGACAGCGCAAAGAAATAGTTCTGCTCGCGGATCCATTCGGGCTTTTGTTTGTGGTTGGCGCACATCCCGTCCACGAGGTCCTTCTCCTGCAAGAAGGCCTCGCAGGAGACGCAATACCATCCCTCGTAGTGTCCCTTGTATATGTATCCGTTCTCGTTGATTTTTCCGAGGAGCTTGCGCACGGCCTCTTTGTGCTCGTCCTCCGTCGTCCGGATAAATCGATCATAGGAGATATCGAGCTTGCGCCAGGTGGCCTCGAACCTTTCAGCCATCTCGTCGCAGTAGGCCTGCGGCTCTTTGCCGAGCTCGCGCGCCCGCTTCTCGACGTTGAGCGAATGCTCGTCGTTTCCCATGAGAAAGAAGACGTCATCTCCGCACAGCCTCCGGTATCGCGCGATGACGTCGGCACCTATCTTCTCGTAGGCGGTTCCAAGGTGGGGCGTCGAATTCGCGTAATCGATCGCAGTGGTGATGAAGAATTTTTGAGGATCGGTTAGCGCCATGTGACTCTCTTCTCGTAGCCCTGCTCAGGGGCTGCCCGCTCCCCCGGAGGGGGGTGGGGATTCGACCGCAAGATCGGCGAACATTCCCTGCAACGCGAGGGCCGGATTCACGTTTCTGCCGATGTCGTGCTGGGCTTCCAGGATGCGCGTATAGGCCTTCCCCGCGCGCCTCGCCGCGCCCCCTCGCCCGGCCTGCCCGCGTAGCTTCCCCGCGCGATCGGTACGTGCGAGATCAGCGGCCTCTCCCCCGGAGGCCAGCACCATCACATCGCGTACATTCAGAAGAAGCAGGTCGAGGAGAAGTACGGCGCGCGTACGGCCCTCCTCCGTGTAGCGAATGCCCTCCGACCATTGAAGCGCCGGTCCGAGAAGCCCGGACGCCGCACTGTCCGCCACGTCCAGCATCATGTCCATTTCGGCGAGGATCTTTTCATCGTTTAGGGCAAGCGCTCGTCCCAGGCTCCCCCGGGCGAGCCGGGCGAGCAGCCCGGCCCGTTGCTCTTCGATGTCGGAGCGCCTCAACAGGGCTTCACGCACCTTGCCAGCCGGAATCGGACCAAACCCCACACGCTGGCACCTGGAAAGAATGGTTACGATCAGCGCGCTGGGCCTCGAAGTTATAAGGATGAATACCGTGTCGGGCCGGGGCTCCTCGAGGGTCTTCAGGAATGCGTGCTGCGCTTCGAAGGAGAGAAGGTCGGCCGGATCCACAATCGCGACGCGCCGGCCTCCGACCTGGGCGACCAGCTGCAGTTCGGCCTCCACCGTGTGAAACTGCTCGATGGGGATGCGGCTTTTCCCTTCGGGCACCTCCAGCAGGTGAAAGTCGGGATGGGTGCCCGCCTTGAACTTCGCGCAGGAGGCGCAATTCGCGCAAGCCTCATGGTCGCCGGGGCTGTCGCAGAGCAGTGCCGCAGCGAATGCGTTTGCCACGGTCCGTTTGCCCACGCCCGCGCTTCCCTGAAAGAGATAGGCGTTGGCCACGCGGTTCGCCCGCATGGCGCGATGTAAAATCGCGCGCGGGCGTTCATGGCCGAGAATGCCTGAAAATCCCATGGTCTTCTCACAGAGGCCGGAAGAAGCCCCGAACGCCGCCGACCCTTCGGGAACCGCTCAGGGAGAGCCCTGCGTGCCGCGGTTCACGGGGGGTATTGGTAACAAACACGAAGGGAAGGTATCATAAGGCGCGCCCGGCGGGCGGGACCGATTTCGGTTCCGCGGCGACCGGGCCTTCGAGCAAAACCGCCGACGTGATTCCCCTCAAGGATGAAAACCCGACCCGGTCAGTGCCCGTCGTGACGGTAGGCCTGATCGCGATCAACGTCCTCGCATATATCTGGCAAGCCTCACTCGGGCCCGATGAGCACTACGGCATCCTGCGCTGGGGGCTTACCCCTCTGGAACTGCGCGGCGTGTTTACCTACGCCCATGGCGGCTTCAGCCCCCAGCCCGTGGTAACCGTTTTCTCTTCGATGTTCCTGCACGGCCACCTGTTGCACCTCGCGGGCAACATGCTTTTCCTCTGGATCTTCGGGGACAATGTAGAGGACACACTGGGGCACCTGCGCTTTGTCCTCTTCTATTTCGCTAGCGGTGTCGCGGGCAGCCTTACGCAGGTTTTCACGTCCGCCGACCCCACCGTCGCGATGATCGGGGCAAGCGGGGCCATTTCGGGTGTGCTTGGCGCCTATCTTGTGCTCTATCCCTTCGCGCGCATCGTGACACTCGTGCCACTCTTCTTCTACTTCACGATCGTGCGTGTCCCCGCCGTCTTCTTCCTCGTTTTCTGGTTCGCGATTCAACTTCTTGGCGGCGCCGCTTCGTCCGGAGACACCGGTGGCGGCATCGCCTTCCTGGCGCATATAGGGGGGTTTGCCGCGGGCGCGGTCCTGATCCTGCCCCGCGCGTTCAACTCCCGGGCAGGGCGGAGACTTCGATTGCGCTGAACAAAACCGGAATGAAGGCCTAGACCCCTATTGATTGGGGCTGGGTTCTGGCTTGTGGAACACTTTCATTCCACTCGGAATGGTGAAGGGCTTCTTCGGCAGCCTGCGGTTAACGACAACCTTCGTGGCTTCGAGGGATTTTTTCACGGGCTTATCCCCCCATTTGGAGTCGATGGTGAGCTTCAGCGGGATATCGCCATACAGCCATAGTTCTGCTTTTCCGTCGTTGAGGGGTATGTCGTAATATTTCACCTTCTGCCCCATGAACTCGACCTCGCTTATTTTTGCGCCGAGCGGCAGGAGATCATCATCCGAGATTGTAAGAGGCTTATCCGGCAATGCCCTGCGCTGGTCCAGGGTGAGATCCTTGCGCAGGCTGAGATGTCCAATGATTTCTTGCCAGGCGGTGACGCGATGCGCCCTTACGTAGGGGTAAATCTCGGACGGTGTCACGCCGACTAAGTTGACGCTCTCTAGGATATTGTGCAGCTTGCCGTCTTTGATGAAGTACCACTGTTCCTGGCTGTCGGTTTTATCAGGATTGCTCCCAATCGGGCTCCGAGTCTTCGTCACCATCGCGTACCGCTCGAACACGAGCCCGCCGTTCTCATACCCGGAGGTTTCGACGTAAATCTCCTGGGTTCCAGTCGTGGCTCCCTCCCACTTCCAGGTAACCTGCAGCGTCTGGTAGTTATAACCTTCCGGAGCGCCGGGATAACTCTTCTTCTCGCAAGCGCCGACGGTGAGCGCGATAACCGCGACGAAAATAAATTTCAGGAAGCGGGAAATTGACTGGCGCACAACGGTTCTCCTTGGAATGGCTGCCTCTGCATGCCATGGGGGGAGAGAAAACCTATCACCCGCTCTCGCGGAATGTCAATGAAGCGCCCTCTCCCGCGGGCGAACCAGACGGGGCACAGGAGGCTCTTCAAGCAAAAAACCTCCCCGAGGAAGGAGGCTCTTTGCAGGGTGTCCGCTGCGTTAACTGCAGTTCGAAAAACCACAGTCGAAGCAGGTGGGTTCCTTGCAACCGTTCACGAACTCGACATTCGTCGAGTAGCACTGCGAACAGGTTACCGATGCCACAGGAGCAACGCGGGCTTCCGGCCTGTTCCCGGCAATCGGCGTCTCCTGCCCGTTCGTCTGCATGTGTCCGTGCTTGATGAGGTGATCCCGGAGAATCTGGCTGATCGCATGGGGAATCGACTCGACCCGGTTCGGCCCGAAGCCGATCGTCATGTCGCACCTGACCGAATTCAGATGCTTGAGAATCCGCTCGGTTTTCCCGCCCGTCTCGAGGTACTTCGAGAGGAGAATGCCGATCACGGCCGTGAGGCCGGCGATCTCCGTCCCGAGCGGAGGAATATTCGCGAAAACACGGAAGGGCCCCTGCTCGTCGTAGACGACGTTCACGTGGAGGGGGCCGTAGCCGGTCTCCTTTTCGTAGTACTCGCTTGTCACGCCGTGCTCGGCCGCCGGCCGCCGGTTGATCGCAGGAGCGGTTTCCGCAGCCTCCGTCTTCTTCGATTCTATGTTGAGCACCTGCTGGGTCTTCGATCCGTCGCGGTAGACCGTCAGTCCCTTCACACCCAGATCGTAAGCGAGCATGTATGCTTTGGCGATCTCCTCTCTGGTTGTTTCGTTAGAGCAGTTGATCGTTTTCGAGACCGCATTATCGGTGAATTTCTGGAAGGCGCCCTGAGCCGCGATATGGTGTTCGAAGGAGACATCGTGGGCCGTCGCGAAGATCTCCTGGATCTGTTTCGGGATTTCGCTGATGCCGCGTACCGACTTGTGATTCTTGTCAATCTTCTTCCAGAGTTCCTCTTCCTCGAGTCCGAAGTAGTCGTTCGCCTCGGCAACCGCCTTGAAATGGGGATTGATCTCGAAGAAGGTGTGCTCCTCGTCGGGCGTTTTTCCCGCTTTCAGGGCGTCGATTCCCCGAGCGTTGTAGCGGGTATAGGCAATGGCGAAGAACGGCTCGATCCCGGAGCCCTGGAGTCCCGCGGCGATGGCGATGGTGCCCGTCGGGGCGATCGTCGTGCGCGCGCAGTTGCGGGGCCGGACGTGCTGGCCCCGGAAGTGCTTCCCTTCGGGATCGTAGATAGAGTCCTTCCAGTTCGGGAAGACCCCCCGCCGGCTGGCAATTTCGACGCTTGCCTCGAGCGCCGCCTCGTTGATGAATCCCATGACTTCCTCGGCCTTCTCGATGGCGCGCTCCGAGTCGTATGGAATGTCGAGGGCAACGAGCGTTTCGCCCCAGCCCATGACGCCCAGGCCGATGCGGCGGTTTCCCTTTGCCATGATCTCGATCTCGGGAACGGGGGAATGGTTGAGATCGATCACGTTGTCCAGGAAGTGGATGCAGCTGAAGACCGTGTCGCGTAGCCGCTTCCAGTCGATATTCGAGCCGCCGTTGTAGCCGGTTACGAACTTGTAGAGATTGATGGATCCCAGATTGCACGGTTCGTTCGGCAGGAGCGGCTGCTCGCCGCAGGGGTTCGTTGCCTCGATCTCCCCGAGTGCGGGCGTGGGATTGGAGCTCGAGTTGTTAATGCGGTCGAGCACAACATAACCCGGATCCCCGCACTCCCAGGCGCACTCGGTCATGAGATCGAAGAGTTCCCGTGCGGGCATCGTGCGAACGACTTCCTTCGTCCGCGGGCTGAGGAGCTCGATATCCTCCCCCTTCTTCACCGCATCCATGAACCTGGCGTCGATGCCGACGGAGATGTTGAAGTTCTCGAGTGTGGTGTTGTTGCGCGCACGCTTCATGGTGATGAAATCGATGATGTCGGGATGCCAGTAAGGAAGGATGGCCATGTTGGCGCCGCGACGCGTTCCGCCCTGCTTCACCTGCTCGGTCGCCGCATCAAAAATCTTCATGAAGCTGATGGGCCCGGAGGCGATTCCCTGGGTGCTTAGGACGGCGTCATCGGCGGGCCGGATGCGCCCGAAGCTGAACCCCGTTCCGCCCCCGCTCTTGTGGATAAGCGCCTGGTTCTT
>CBDUXZ010000111.1:0-6496 GCA_965371325.1 uncultured bacterium
GAACAAAGTGGCCGTCCATCACGTCCACGTGAAGCAGATCGGCGCCCGCCTTGACAACGGCCTTAATCTCCTCACCCAGTATGGTGAAATCGGCGGACAGGATGCTCGGAGCTATGCGAGGTCGCTGCCGTCCCTTCCCCCTCGACTCGCCCATTTATCCCTTCCTCCTCATTTTCACGGCGTAGAACCCGTCGGTCCCGTGGCGATGGGGCCAGGTACGGACCCTATCGCGCTCGTCGGCGATGACCTCCTCACAGGCCCGTCCGAGAACTTTCCGGGGAAGTTCTACCACAAGTTCGGGGGAGCTGGCGAGCAGTGACGACATCACACCATCCGTCTCTTCCTCGGTAAACGTACAAACGCTGTAGACGAGCACGCCCCCGGGGCGCACGAGCGTTCGCGCCCGGTCGAGGATCTCCCCCTGGAGTCGGGCCAGACGGCCGGGGCCATCCGGCTTCACGCGCCACCGCGCGTCCGGATTGCGGCGAATAACGCCAAGTCCCGTGCAGGGCGCATCTACCAGCACCCGATCGAACCCGCCCCGGGCCACTCCCGGCGGAGGTTTTCGAGCGTCGCCCACGACGGTCTCCACGTTCACGAGGCCGAGCCGGCGGCAGAGATCGCCGACAAGACCCAGCCGTCCGTTATGAATATCGAGGGCCACGACGCGGCCCTCGGGCCCCACGCGCTCCGCGAGGTGCGCCGTCTTCCCGCCCGGCGCCGCGCACAGATCCAGAACCCGCTCTCCAGGCTGCGCGTCTACCAGACACCCCACCAGCTGGGACGCCTCATCCTGAACCGCGAAGAGGCCCTCGTTGAAGCCCGGCAACTTGCCGATGGGCGTGCGCTCCGCCAGGACCAGCGCGCAGGGCGCGAAGCGACCCGGACCGACTTTCAGCCCCGCCTCCTGGAGGCGAGCGCTGAGCTCTCCGGGTGTGATACGCCCCGCATTGACACGCAGGACGAGCGGCGGAACGGCGTTATCGGCCTCGAGCAGGCGCACCCCCTCCTCTTCTCCCAGCCGATCGAAGACGCGCTTCACGAGCCAGGCGGGATGGGCGTGGAACGCAACTGCATGAGCAATGGGATCTTTCACCCGATCGGGATACTGAAGGGAACCTCTCTCGCGGGCCAGGCGCCTTAGCAAGGCGTTCACAAAGCCGGTGAGCTTTTCATGGCCGAGTCCCCGGATGAGCTTCACCGTTTCGTCCACGGCGGCACGTTCCGGAACGCTGTGGGAGAAGAGGATCTGGTAGGCGCCGGCCCGAAGGGCGGAGCGCGCGTCAGCGGGAAGGCTGGTGATCCCCCGTTTCGCGCGCTCCGAGAGGAGATGATCTATCCGGCCCCGCCACCGGAGGGTTCCGTATACGAGGTCGGTGGCAAAGGCCCGATCGCGGGCATCGAGGGATGATTTGGAAAGCGCCCCTCCCAGGGCGAGATCGGCGTACGCATCCTCGGCCTCAACGCGGCGGAGGACCTCGATCGCAAGCGCCCTCGCCGATCCGGACGAACGGGAATCGGGAGGGCGTTTCGAGGAGGGCATAGGCGCTTTCAGAACACCTTGCCGATCATTTCGTTAAGTTTCGCTACCCGTTCCTCTGTGGGCGGATGGGTGCTGAAGAGTTTCCGCAGGCCGCCGCCGCGAAGGGGGTTTACGATGAACATGTGGGCGGTGGCCGGGTTTGCATCCATGGGCACCTTCTGCGCCCCGCGCTGGAGCTTCTCGAGCGCGCTTGCAAGCGCTCCCGGATCGCCGGTCAGCTCCGCGCCCCCCCGATCGGCCCCGAACTCGCGTGTGCGAGAGATGGCCATCTGGATCATCATGGCGGCGAACGATACGACGATGCTCACGAGAATCGTGAAGAGCAGGTTCCCGCCACGGTTCTCGCCGCTCCCGCCGAAGATCGCGCCCCATCGGGCCATCGTTCCGATGAACGAGATCGCACCGGCAATGGTGGCGGCCACGGAGCCGATAAGGATGTCCCGGTTCAGGACGTGGGAGAACTCGTGCCCGAGCACGCCGGTCAGCTCCCGTCTGGTGAGAAGCGTGAGAAGCCCTGACGTGACCGCTACAGCCGCGTTTGACGGGTTGCGTCCTGTGGCGAAAGCGTTCGGGGTATCGTTCGCGATGACGTAGACGCGTGGCATGGGGATGCTGGCGCGCTGCGCCAGGTCCGCCACCACGTGGTAAAGCTCCGGCGAATCCTGTTCGGTTACCGGCTGCGCCTTGTACATGCGCAACACGATTTTATCGCTCCACCAGTAGCTCACGAAGTTCATGACGCCCGCGAAGACGAGCGCGATGAGTGCGCCGTTCTGGCCTCCGAGCGCGCCGCCAATGCCCACGAGCAGCGCCGAGAGCACTACCAGAAGCACGGTGGTCTTAAAACCGTTCATTCTCCCGGACCTCCCTTCCTCTCGTTCCGTACCCGGGCAATATAGGGTCCCTTCCGGGGCCTATCAAGCGCCCACGCTTTCAGCCGCCCCCAGCATGTCCCCCTCCGCGATTTTAGTTCCAAGAATGAAGGCCCCCGCAGGGACACGCCGCTTCCCGGAAAGCTGGAGCTCGGTGAGCAAAACCGCCCGGCCGTCTCCCGCAGCCACGGCGATCCCGGACCCACCGGCCCCGATCACCGTGCCCGCCTTCGCCCCCGTGCCTGCCTCGCCCTCGTGGGCCCTCCAGATCTTGAGAACCTTTCCCCCGTGGGTGGTGAAGGCGCCGGGCCAGGGTGTGACCGCGCGCACGCGGTTTATGATGTCACGCGCCGCATCGGACCAGTTGATGCGTCCATCTTCCTTCGCGAGTCGCGGCGCCAGTGTCACCTTCGAAACATCCTGCGAAACGGGTGATGCCCTGCCTGCTTCAATGGCGCGAACCGTTTCGACGAGGAGCGCAGCGCCTTCTCCGCAGAGTCGCTCGCCGAGGGCGCCCGCCGTCTCGCCTGTGTGGATGGGAACCTCGCGCACCAACAAAATATCGCCGGCGTCCATCTGCTCGTTCATGCACATGGTCGTGACGCCGGTCACCTGCTCCCCACGGAGGATCGCCCATTGAACGGGCGCCGCGCCGCGATACTTGGGGAGAAGGCTGGCATGAAGATTGACGCATCCCTTGGCCGGGATATCGAGGATTCGCCTGGGGAGAATCTGGCCGAAGGCCACGACGACAATGAGCTTGGGGGCGATGGCCTCGAGGGCTTCGATGAACTCCCCCTCTCGCACGCGACCGGGCTGAAGAAGCCGGATGCCGGCCCGCCGGGCGGCCAGCGCGACCGGCGGTGGCGCGGATACCTGCCCCCGTCCACGGGGGCGATCGGGCTGCGCCGCCACGGCCGCGATCTCGTGCCCCGCCTCCATGAGCGCTTGGAGCGACGGGACGCTGAATTCGGGCGTGCCCATGAACACGATGCGCATCGAAAGCCCCCCGACGGGGCGGTGACTCCCCCGCCGCCTGATCGCTCACATCATAAACGAAAGGCGACCCGGCTGGCCGGATCGCCCGACGGTGAAATCAAAGCCTCTTCAATCTCGCGCCAGATCCTTTTTTCGGCGCTTCACGTAAAGGCTGCGCTTCAGGCGACTGATGTGATCGATGAAGAGCATCCCGTTGAGATGATCGATCTCGTGCTGGAAACAGACGGCCTTGAGCCCCTCCGCATCCACCTCGACGGGCTTTCCGTCAGGATCAAGCGCTTTTACCACGACCCGGGAAGCCCGCTTCACCTCGGACTGGAAATCGGGAACCGAGAGGCAGGCCTCCTCAAAGGCCCTCGCTCCCTCTCTGAAAACGATCTCCGGATTGACATATCCCTGCGGGTTGGGGTCCTGCTCGCGCCAATTCACGTCCACCACGATGAGACGCCTGGAAACACCTATCTGCGGAGCGGCCAGGCCGATTCCCGGCGCGTCGTACATGGAATCAGCCATGTCTCGAAGAAGCTTCCGCACGGCATCATCGATCGTGCCAACCGGCTCCGCGACCTTCCTGAGAACTGGATCGGGAAACTCGACGAGTGGGAGAACGGCCATGGGGATCTTTCGTGGCGCCGGACTGCGTTATCTATCTACAATCGTTCAGTTTTTTTGACTATAACATGCTCACCGGATCGACGTCCACGACGACGGATGCGCTCGCACCGCCCCCCGGGACGGCGGCGCACGCGGCGAGCGCCACGCGGCGCAGCATTGCCTGCCGGTTTCCCTTCAGCAGCACCTGCCACCGCCAGCGGTTTCGGACCTTCGGGACGAGGGCGGGCGAAGGCCCGAGCACTTCGACATCGCGTCCGCAAGCGGCGTCGCTCGCGCAGAACCGCCGTGCCGCTTCCGCGCAAAGCGCTGCCCCCTCCTGCGCAACAGCCTGCACGGGGGCCGTGACGCGGATGTTCGTGAGGCGGCAGAACGGAGGCCAGCGCGGCTCCCGCCTGTGGCTGATCTCCCCCTGGAAGAAGCCGTCATAATCATGCGACCGGACGTGAAAGAGACAGGCGTTGTCCGGATCGTAGGTCTGCACGAGCACCCGGCCCGCGGCTTCTCCGCGCCCTGCCCGCCCCGCCACCTGGGTCAGAAGCTGAAAGGTCCGCTCGGGCGCGCGGAAATCAGGAAAGTAGAGGCTCGATTCCGCCGAGATGACCCCCACGAGCGTGACACGCGGAAAGTCATGCCCCTTGGCCACCATCTGAGTTCCGACAAGGACGTCCGCCTTCCCCGCGCGGAGGCTCGCCAGGATCTCTTCCTGCGCGCCGCGCCGCATCGTCACATCGCGGTCGAGGCGCACTGTCCGCGCCCCGGGCACGGCTGCGCGGACCTCCGCTTCAACGCGCTCGGTGCCTTGTCCCCGGGATTCTGTCTGGCAGCCCCCGCATTCGGGGCACCCTGTCGGAACGGGCGCTTTGTAGTCACAGCTGTGGCACCGGAGCGCGCCTTCCTTCCGGGCGCGCCCCCTGTGCAGCACAAGCGACACATCGCAATTCGAACAGCGGAATGCATGGCCGCAATCGCGGCAGAAAAGGAAAGTGGCGAAGCCGCGCCTGTTAAGAAAGAGAATGGCCTGCTCGCCCCTTTCGACGGTTGCGCTCAGCGCGTTACGAAGGGCGCCCGAAAGAACGGGGGCCTCTCCGCCCGCAGCCGGCGACTCCTTGCGCATGTCCACGAGTTCGACCTTCGGCAACGGGCGGGCCGTAACGCGCTCGGGAAGATCCAGACGCGTGTATCGTCCCTGCGCCGCGTTATGGAAGCTCTCCAGGGATGGCGTCGCTGATCCGAGGACGACCACGGCCGACTCCATCTTCGCGCGCATAACGGCCACGTCTCTGGCGTGATAGAGCAGGTTCTCCTCCTGCTTGTAGGTCCCCTCGTGTTCCTCGTCGACGATGAGAACGCCGAGGCGCTCGAGGGGCGCGAAGATCGCCGATCGGGCGCCGATCACGATCGGAAGCTCTCCGTTTCGGATCCGGCGCCACTGATCCGCGCGCTCCCGATCCGTAAGACCCGAGTGCTGGACCGCGACGCAATTACCGAAGCGCGCGCGAAAGCGGTGGATGAGCTGGGGCGTCAGCGCGATCTCCGGCACGAGGACCACCGCGCCTTTCCCTTCCTCGAGGGCACGCGAAATGACGCGCAGGTACACCTCGGTTTTTCCACTCCCCGTGGCCCCGTAGAGAAGGAAGGGCCTGAATGCCCCGGCACCGACGTGCTGGTTCACCGCATCGACGGCAACGCGCTGGGCCTCGGTCAGTGTATGCGGCGTGTCGGCGGGAACGGGCACCCCCAGGAAGGGATCGACCCGGAGCGCGGATCGCTCCTGAAGGGCGAGACCCCGCTCCCCGAGGGCCCGCAGCGCGGAGGCGGACCAGCCCGCCCTCTCGGGGATCTCTCCGACGGCGATCGGTCCATGGGTAACAAGGTGGTCCAGTGCCGCGCGCTGGCTACGGGCGCGGGGAGAAATTTCGGCGAGCCCCTGTTCCAGCGTTTTGCCCTGAAGGTCTGCCCGCCAGAGGAGCTTCGTCGGCGCCCCACGCCGGTCGAGGCGCTCCTCGCGAACCGCCCAGCCCCGCGCACGCAACGTACCGAGCAGCGCGAGAGAGAAGCGAGTGGATAGCGTGCGTTCGGGGACCCGTCCCCGCTTGGCGAGGTAAGCGATAACGCCAGCCGCCTCCTCGGGAACAATCTTCCCCTCACCGAGCGCCAGCCGCCCCTCCGGCGTCACCGAAACGGTGCGATGGCTGGCGGCAATCAGCGGCGCGGGAAGGGACGATTTCAGCGTGAGTCCAAGCGGATGGAGATAGTAATCGGAGACCCAGCGAAGAAGACCGAGGAGTTTCGGCGGGAGCGCGGGCACGTCGTCGTCCAGAACATCGATCGCCTCACGCAGGGCGAGGCCCGGAGAGGGTGCTCCTTGCGCGGAGGCGGCCTCCCCGAGAAGAATCCCCGTCAACCGGCGCCGGCCAAAGGGAACCAGCAGGCGCGTCCCCGGCAGGGCGCGCGCCGCGAGGGAGGG
>CBDUXZ010000112.1:0-6495 GCA_965371325.1 uncultured bacterium
GTGACATGAAGCCGGGTATCTGTGTCGGCATCGGCGCGCCCGGTCCGAACCCCTCCTCCCGGTTGACCCACAGGCACAGGACCGTGCCGATGTCCGTCAGTGGATCGCCCAGGGTGCACATGTCCCAGTCGTAAACTGCGATGCAGTGTCCCGGGTCATCCTCCGCCACGGCCATATTATCGAGCCGCCAGTCGTTGTGAAGAAGGGTGGAGGAGGGGGACTTCGGGAGATTGTCGAGGAGCCACTTCGAGATCTCAATCGCCGCGGGAAGATCAGCCGTTTTGGAACGCTCGTAACGCGCCGTCCATCCCTCGACCTGGCGCTTCAAGAAGCCGTCGGGCTTTCCGATGTCCTGGAGATCGCAGACGGTGGGATCGACAGCGTGAAAATCCACGAGCGTGTCGATGACTACTTCGGAGAGCTTCCGGTTGGCGACGGGATCCTTGCCGCCGCCGAATACGGCCGGCACCTCCCGCCGCACGATGATCCCCTGCCGGCGCTCCATGATGAAGAACGGTGCGCCTATGACGGCGGGATCGTTGCAGAAGACGAAAGCCCGGGGGGCCGGCGGGAACCCGCGGTACAGCCGCGAGAGAGCCTGGTACTCCCTTCCCATGTCGTGGGCGGTCTTGGCCACGGGCCCGACAGGGGGACGCCTGAGGACGTATTCCTGCGCGTTGTCTCCTTCGCCGAAACGGAGAAGATAGGTCAGGTTCGCGTGGCCTCCCCCGAACTGTTCCACGGCCATCGGCTTCCCGGCGCCTTCCAGTTTTTCCTCGAGGTACTCCTGGAGCTTCTCCTCGTCGAGCGCCTCGCCCTTGCGGGGCGGGATGAGCGCATCGGAGGCCGTCAGATCGTTCTTTTCGGTCATGATCCCTGCCTTGTTTGCGATCCTCTTTCTATAAGCGATTCCCCTTCAAAAAACCAGCGCGGCCCCTCCGCCCCGCTGCATGTAATGATTGACCCTCCCGCGCTCCTCGTCCAGGATTGAACGGTCGGGGGCGAGGCGCTCGTGGCGTGAGATCATCTGGTCGTGAATCGGCGATCGGGAAAACCTCGCACGCCTCGCCGGGCTCACGAAGAGCAAATAGTCGGAGCGACGGCGAGCCTGGCTTGCCGCGGGGCAGGGCGCGGCAAGAGCGCATGGGGAGCCCTGCAGAGGACTCAAGCCAATCGCCCCCCGCCCCGATACGCTGATCAGGGGCCGGGTTTTTCATGTCTGCACCGCACTGAAGCAGAACTTCCATTTTCTTAGACGGGTGTCGGCTGACCCGGAGGGGACGTGTTCCCGCGGGGAGGAAAAATGAAGTGTCCAAAGTGCGGTTTCATTCAGGGACCTCGAGAAGAGTGTAAGAAGTGTGGCAAGGCGATGAATCCCATCGGCCCGGAGGCCCATCCTTCCATGGGGCGACTGGATCCGCCCGACTCCTCGGTTTTGAAGACGCCGGATCCCCTGGCTGAGGCGGGGCTCACCCTTGAACCGCTCCCGGGCGCCCCGGACGTGATTAGCGATGCGATCTCCCCCACCGTCCCGGAGCCTCCCGGCACGCCCCCGCTCGAACTGGCGACACCCATCTCCGCGCCCCCCCCAACGGTGGACGGGGTGCCGGAGGTGCCCTCCGAGGGTTTCCGAAAGGCTTCCTTCCACGGAAGCGGCGGTCCGCTTTTCGTCATTCATCTTGTGAACGGTTTTCTGACCATGATCACCTTGGGCATCTACGTCTACTGGGCGAAGGTGAAAGTGCGCCGCTACCTTCTGGGCCAGTCTGCATTCGAGAGTGACCGCTTCGAGTTTCACGGTACGGGCAAGGAACTCTTGCGCGGTTGGGCGAAGGCGATGCTCATCTTCTTCATCCCCTTTGTCGCGTTGAACTTCCTTCCGGCAATTATCGGACGTGGCGCCGGGGAGCCGATAGCGGGACTTCTCCAGTTCGGGCTTATCATCGGGTTCATGCCGCTCGTGTTGGCGAGCGCCCGGCGTTACCGCATGAGCCGCACCTCCTGGCGGGGCATTCGCTTCTCTTTCCGGGGGCGGGTCATTGATTTCGTGAAGCTCTTCTTCAAGGGAGCGCTCCTGAACATCGTGACGCTTGGCCTGTACTCGCCGATTTTCAAGACGAAGTGGCACGACTTCATGACGGCCCACACGTACTTCGGGAACACTCGGTTCGAGTTCGACGGCAAAGGCAAGGATCTCTACCGCCCGTTCCTCATTGCGCTGGTTCTGCTCCCCTTCACACTGGGCATCTCGTGGATCTGGTACAGGGCGACCACCCGGCGTTTCTACTGGGATCACACCACCCTGGGCGACGCCCGGTTCCGTTGCACCGTGACGGGCGGGGAGCTCTTTTTTCTCTATCTGACCAACGCGCTCCTCTTCATGTTTACGCTCGGGCTTGCCTATCCCTGGGTGCAGGTGCGGGTGGCGCGGTTCCATCTCCAGCGGGTTTCTCTCGAGGGGCCGCTCGATCTGGCCCGCATCCAGCAGGATGCCCAGTCGGCCTCCGCGTCCGGCGAGGAACTGGCGGGCTTCTTCGATATGGATCTCGACTGGGCCTAGCCGGGACCGGTAGAATCATGCCGCACAGCGGGCCCTCGAGCCGGCGGGCGGTCGGAAGATCGGGCCCGCGTTGGAGGCCGAACCGTGCAGAGCGGCGGAGGCCTTGAGCAGATGCGGACCGACTGGGAAGCGCACTACCTGGACGGACAGACCCCCACCCGCCACCGCGTAACCCTACATCTCACCGAGGGCGGTCTTCAGATCCGGTTCCCGAAGGGGCCGGCGCTCTGGTGGCCCTACGATGAAGTTCGACTGGCTTCCTCCTTTCATGCCGACGATCCGGCGAGGCTCGAGCACGGTGGCGAGTTTCCCGAGATCGTCCAGGTCTCTGATCCCGCCTTCGTCTCCACGCTTCGCACATTCACGCCCGGTATTCACTCGCCGGTTCGGCACACTTCCCTGCGCCTGCACTGGCGATCGATAGCGTTGCTGGCGGCGGCCGGAATTGTATCGATCGCCCTCGTTCTTTATCTGTGGCTCATACCCGTCATGGCCTCCCTGATCGCGCCTTATGTACCGGTGAGCTGGGAGAAGGAGCTGGGCCTGCCGGTTCTTGAAGCGCTTGCCCCCGAAGGGAGCCGATGCACGGATGAGGCGCGCATCGCGCCGCTGACCGAGATCGTCCGGCGGCTCGAAGAGACCATTCCCGACCGCCGCTATGATTTTCGCCTGATCGTCGTTAACGAGAGCGCCATGAACGCCGTCGCGGTGCCGGGCGGAACCATCGTGATCTTTCAGGGGCTCCTTGACAGGACCCGCACGCCGGAGGAGCTGGCGGGCGTCGTGGCGCACGAGATGCAGCACGTTGCCCAGCGCCACATCATGAAGCTGATTCTTGAGCATGCCTCATCGAGCGTCATCATTTCTGCCGTGACCGGGGACGGAGGTGATGCGCTGGCCTTCGGCCTCGAGAGCGCCAAGACCCTCGGTCTGCTTCGTTACAGCCGGGAGCACGAAGCCGAGGCGGACGCGGCCGGCCTGCAGATGCTGAAGAGGGCGGGGATCGATCCGCGCGGCATGATCGCCTTCTTCAAGACCATGAATGAAGAGGGGAGCGGCGCGCTCCCCGCCGGCCTGAATTATCTCTCCACCCATCCCGACACGCTCTGGCGGATCGAACAGCTGCAAAAACAACTCCCCGCGCCCGGTAAAACTTTCGCGCCCCTCCTCCCGGAGATTGACTGGGAGAGTGCAAGAAAGGTCTGTGCGGAAGAGCCAAGGCCCCAACGCGCTGCGTTCCTTGTAAGACAGGGTGTCGCGGATTAGGGGAGCGGGAAAAAATGACAGGTAATCGGGGGGATAGCGCCTATCTCTTCAGGTTTCCATGAGGATTGTCACGGGACCGTCGTTCACCAGTGCAACGGCCATCATGGCGCCGAAGCGGCCCGTCTTGACGGGCGCACCCGCAGCGGCCAACGCCCGGGCGAAGGCCTCGACGAGCGGCCCCGCGGTTTCCGGCGGCGCGGCGTCCATGAAGTTCGGGCGCCGTCCCTTGCGGGTGTCGGCGAGAAGGGTGAACTGGCTCACGACGAGCGCTTCGCCGCCGACGTCGAGAAGCGACAGATTGAACTTCCCCGCGCTGTCGGCGAATATTCTCAGCTCCGCGCAGCGCCGCGCAAGACGCTCGGCTCCTTCGGGCGTGTCTTCCCGGGCAACGCCCACGAGGATCAGCATCCCCTGGCCGATCGATGCAATCGTCTCCCCTTCGACGGAGACGGAAGCGCTGCTTGCACGCTGAATGACGACTCGCATGATGTAAGCGGGTATTCCGGGTTGGCCGCCGCAGGCGGTCCGTTGCAAAATGGGGCGCTCAGTCGCCGGCGGTCTCGTCGTTCTCCGGCGAGGGAACGAGAACCGGGCTCAGCAATCGCAACTGATCGTAGATATTTTCGACCGCATAGATCGGGATGCTCACGTCCCGCTCACCGTCGGCGTCCGTAAGGCGCGCGTGTCGCGGGGCGCCCTCACTCTCTCCCGGACTGATCTCGAGCGCGAGAAGTTCGGTCCCGTCTTGAGACGCAACACGAAGAGTCACCTCGAATTGCGTTGGCGCGCGGCTCCCCTCCGGCGGTGCGCCATCGTGACGCAGATCCTGGAGCAGCGTAAGAAGGCCCTCGACGTCGGGCGCCTCTTCCTCGTCTTCCGCGTTGTCGGCAGTTCCGTCCTTGCGCTGCCAGGTATCGCCTTCGCGTGAGAAGCTCGCCTCCACACCGGCGCCGCTGAGCGCAACTGCGTGCGCCTCCGCGATCTCGCCACGAAAGAGGATATGATCCTCCATCTCCGCGGCGGATCCGGGAATGCGATCGAGAAAACCGCTTGTCAAGGCGACCACGCCTGGTGCGTTGCTGCGCGCGGCCAGCACATCCTGCTCGGGTGCGTCCTCGGCCGCCCTGCGGAGCCTGACCCAGTTTGTTCCGCTCCTCGACTCGAATGTCACGCTTACCTCCGGCGCATCGAGCCCATAGGGGCCAAGATCGGTCTCCTCTTCGACGACGAAGCGCTCGACTTCGGTTTCCGTGAGGAGGCCGATGAGGCCGTCCACCGCCGTTTCGCTCACAGGGCGGGGATTGTCCTCGAAGCGCCACGCCCCGTTTTCCCTCCGGAGCGTAAACCGCCCCTCTTCACGGGTAAGGGTGATGGCGCCGATCTCGGATCGGGCGATGGGAAGAAGCCGCCGGTCTCGCAGGCCCTCCAGGCCCAGGTCCATCCGGTTGAAGGAGTAGGCCGCAACCAGGAATATTTCCGCCGCCCCCGCAAGGCGCGCATAGCGGGCGTTCCGGGTGAGGTTCTCCGCCCCGAACGCGATGGCATGCCACTTGCCGCCGGCCTCGACCGAGACGCGAAGGGCGGGGTCGTCGAGGCCGTACTCCGCGGGGTCGACGCCACTCCCCTCGAGTGTCCGCAGCCTCTCCGTCTCCAACATCGCTTCGACGACGGCAACGACGGCGGATTGATTCGCCGCAAGCGTTCTCGGCGCCGCGATTCGCCAGCGGCCCTCCCCGCCGTTCTTCGTCTCGCCGTTTCCCTTTGCGCGCGTGATCAAAACTTCCGGCTCGCCCGCGCGTACGATCTTCAGGGCCGCGACGTCTTCCTTCTTTAGATCAAAGGTGCGCTTCTCGAGGGATTCCTGCCCGGCCTTCTCCTCCTCCCATCGTGTGGCGAGGAAGTATCCGGATCCCATAAGGAGCGCGATGACGAGGTAGGTGAACGCGGCGCGGCGGCTCATCGGTGCTTGCGCCGGACACGCCAGACGACGATCCCGGCCAGAAGGATCAACGAGGCGCCGATGAAGCTTACGAGGAGGAGCACCAGCACCTGGGACTCGGCGAGCGAGAGAGTCGCCCCTTCCCGCTGCCGCCGCTCGATGAGGATCGGGTTTCCCCGCCTGGCGACGTACTCCACGGAATTGAGAAAGAGATCGCCGTTGCCCGAAAGGGCGAAGTTCGCGTCGGTGATGAAATCGGAATCGCCGAAGACGATGACCCTCCCTTCGCCCTGGTTCGGGTCGTCCGAAGCTTCGTCCCCTACCTCATTTGAGGATGTCTCTCCGTCTTCCGCCGTGGCCTCGCCGGCCTCCTCATCGATCTCAATCGTTGAGAGGACCGCAACCGGCACGGGCCCCGGAACGTCCCGCTCCGGGTCGAACCGTATCTCACCCTTCTCGATCTCTTCAGTACCTATCTCGCCCCAGGCTTCATTCGAGGTCGAGGCAAGCGCGACAGACGTGACGCCGGGCGGGGGCGGCTTCAGCGGTTGGACGGAGCGTGCTCCCGGAAAGAAGGTGGGGATTCTGAAGTCTTGCAGGAAAGAATCGCGGCCGTACTGCACCACCACGGGCGTGTTGTAATCGCGGCCGAAAAGCCCGGAGAGCTTGTCGACAATGAGATCGTTTTCGAGCGTTACGCCGAAATCCTCGAGGAGCCCGACGAGGCCCG
>CBDUXZ010000113.1:0-6478 GCA_965371325.1 uncultured bacterium
CGCTCTTCTTTTTCATCGGCCTGTTCATCGTGGTCGGGGGGCTCGTGAAGGTGGGTGCGATCGGGCTCATGGCGGAAAAAGTGCTGGATCTGACCAGAGGGAACATGATGGCCACCTCCATGTTCATCCTCTGGTTTTCGGCCAGCATCGCCCTGGGAGGGGCCGCACTCCTCATGCTCCTGTCCGGGCGCGAACCGCACAAGGTGCTTCACGAAGTGGAATGGACGACGCTCTTCTTTTTCATCGGCCTGTTCATCGTGGTCGGGGGGCTCGTGAAGGTGGGGGCGATCGGACTCATGGCGGAGAAAGTATTGCATCTCACCGAGGGGAACATGTTCGCCACCTCCATGTTCATCCTTTGGTTCTCGGCCATCGCTTCCGCGGTCGTGGATAACATCCCCTACGTGGCCACCATGAATCCGGTCATCGTGGACATGGCGAAAGAACTCTGGCCCAATAAGACGGGGCTTGATCTCCTCCATCATGTGGAACTGCTTCCCGTCTGGTGGTCGCTGGCCCTTGGCGCGTGCCTGGGCGGAAACGGTTCGGCCATCGGGGCCAGCGCGAACGTCATCGTTTGCGGGGTGGCGGAGAGAGCGGGCTACCCCATCACCTTCCGGCGGTTCACCCTCTACGGCTTCCCGCTCATGGTGGAATCGGTCATCATTGCCTCGGTCTATGTCTGGTTGCGCTACTACTGAAAAAGCCCCGGTTCACCGGAAGCCACCTCTCCCTGTTTCGCATTGACACCCTCCTGAGATCGGGCCATAATCCCCCTACTTCTAGGAATACCTGCCATGGGGCCCTCTCTGAAAAGTCTTGGAATTCAACCACTTGGCACTACGCTTGCCCTGCTTGTCGTCTCTCTGGCCTCCTTTGGCACGGGGCCCGCGCCGGGCCTCTTCCCGGTCGGGAGCTCGCTTCCTGATCCTGCACAGGCGCACCTTCTGCCGGTGGGTGGAGCCGCACTGCTCTTCGAGCTTCCCCTGCTCGTTCCCCCCGCTGCGCAAACCCCGAGCTCTGGCCGGACCGGTTCGGAGATCAGGGGTCCTGCACAGCATGTGGTTTCGATCAGGCCTTACCCCGGCCGTGCAAACTCTCTGGGCTTCGCCCCGGGGCGTCCGAAGAGGGTCGGCCTGCGCTGCGGACTTCCCCTGGGGGCCCACGCCCCGCCCCGGACAGCCTGAAATCGACCGGGAAACCGCGCCTGTCCGGTTCGCAAGGGCGAAGGGCAAGGGCGGTTACAGCCCCCCATCCACCATCGATGAACCGGGCGCCATTTCTCCGGTCAGAACCGGGGAGGGCGCCACGGGATTCAAATCCGCCCCAACCATAACGACGGGGCGGCATCGAAAGAAGGACGACGGAGCGAAGCTCTGGACCGATGGTCCACAAGCCTTGCCCGGGGGAAGGGACGAATGAACAAGACCATCCGTTACAAGTATTCGGCGCTGGCCATTTTCACAATCATCGCGCTCGTCTATCTCTCACCCTCCATGTTCGAGAAGGTCCCCGGGCCCCTTGCGAAGCTTACCGGCGAGACGGGGCTCAACCTGGGCCTCGATCTGCGCGGCGGGATCCATCTGGTTCTCGAGGTGGATCTCCCGAAGGCCATCGACAACCAGCTTTCCGAGTTGCGTCCCGATCTAGAAAAGGCGCTGAAAGAGTCGGGAATCACGCCCGAAAAGATAGAGGGGCCCGAGGACGGGAAACTCATCTTCCGGCTCTCGGAGAACGCGGACGCAAAGCTCGCATCCGAAGCCCTCATGAGCGTCTCCCCCGATCTCGAAACGATTTCGTCCAGCACTGCCGGCGGGAAGCCGAGCTTCACGCTCGGGCTCAGTGATCCGTACGTCAGGGAGGTGAAGAGTCGTTCGATCGAGCAGGCGCTCGAAGTTATTCGCAACCGGGTTGATCTTTTCGGCGTTTCCGAACCGCTCATCGTTCGTCAGGGTCAGAACCAGATCGTTGTTCAACTCCCCGGGGTGAAGGAACCGCAACGGGCGATCGATCTCATCGGAAGGACCGCCCAGCTCGAGTTCAAGCTGACCTCGACGTCGGCCGTTGATGTGGCGACGCTGGTCGAGGGCGCTATCCGTGATCAGCGGATTTTCCGGGGCGCGCGCTCCGAGCGCCTCACGGCGGCACTGGCCGATGACATTCCGGAAGGCACCGAAGTCCTGCCCCTCCGCACGCGGGATTTCCAGACGGGCGTGACCCGGACGACTTACGTCCTTCTCGAGAAACCTCTTCTCATGTCGGGTGCGGCCATAAAGACGGCCCGCCTCGAGTTCGACCCCCTGACGGCCGAGGCCTACGTCACGGTAGATCTGACGTCCGCCGGAGCGAAGCTTTTCGACGAAATCACGCGTGCGAATATCCAGCGGCAGCTTGCCATCGTTCTTGATGGAGTGGTCCGTTCGACCCCTACCATCCAGGAGCGGATCTCCAGGGGACGAGCGCAGATCACGGGTTCCTTCACGGCCGACGAAGCAAAGGATCTCGCCATCGTGTTTCGGGCCGGCGCCCTTCCCGCGCCTGTCGAGATTGTCCAGAACCTCGTGGTGGGGCCGACCCTGGGGAGTGATTCGATACGGCAGGGCTGGGTGAGCGGAACGATCGGCGGGCTGCTGGTGATCGGGTTCATGATCGCCTACTACCGGCTCTCCGGCATCATCGCGAACTTCGCGCTTCTTCTGAATCTCGTCTACCTCCTCGGCGCCCTCGCGATGTTCGGGGCAACACTCACATTGCCCGGCATTGCGGGAATCATCCTCGGTATCGGAATGGCGGTCGATTCGAATGTCCTGATCTTCGAGCGTATGCGCGAGGAATTCCGCCGGGGGAAAACGGTCCGGGCAGGTATCAATGCGGGGTACGATCGCGCCTTCTGGACGATCGTGGACTCCCACGTAACGACCCTCATCACAGCGATTGTCCTCTTCATATTCGGAACCGGGCCCATCCGGGGCTTCGCGGTGACGCTCTCCCTCGGCGTGGTCTTCAACCTTTTCACGGCGCTGGTCGGGACAAGGGTGGTTTACGATCACCTCCACACGAAAGGACTTCCGAAGACCCTTCGCTTCGCGCAGTTCCTGAGGAAAACCAACTTCGACTTTATTGGTCTGCGGCGCTACGCCTTCCTTGCTTCCGGGCTGCTTGTTGCCATGGGCGTTCTTGCCTTCATCCAGATCCAGCGCGGCGCCGCGAATCTGGGAATTGATTTTTCCGGCGGCACGCTCGTTCAGGTGAAGTTCGAGAAGGCGCTCCCCATCGATGTGGCCAGGAAGGCGATGGGCGAGAACGATCTCGGCAACGCGGAGCTCCAGATGATGGAGAGGGAGAATATCCTCATCGTTCGAATAAAAGGGGGGGGCGCCGTCGGGGGCGGAGAAACCGCCAACAGGATCGTTGATGCACTTCAGTCCTCCATTTCGGACAATCGCCTTACCGTGCAGTCCGAAACGGAGATCGGCCCCACCATTGGCGCAAAACTGAAGCGGGATGCGATGAAAGCGATTATTTTCTCCCTGATCGCAATCATCCTCTATCTTGCCATCCGTTTTGACCTGGCTTTTGCCGTTGCTGCAGCCATTGCGACATTCCACGACGTTCTCGTGGTGCTGGGAATCTACTTTCTCCTCGACAAGGAGATAACCCTGCTGGTTATTACCGCGCTCCTGACGCTCGCCGGATACAGCCTCACGGATACGGTCGTCGTCTTCGATCGTATTCGCGAGAACCTGGGCAAGATGAAGCGCGCCAGCCTTAGCGAAGTGATCAACGCCAGCGTAAACGAGGTGTTGGGACGGACGGTCGTGACCACACTCACAGTGGCATTCGTTCTCGTACCGCTCTTTCTTTTCGGAGGCGTGGTTCTGAGGGATTTCTCCCTCGCGCTTCTGCTTGGCGTGATCATTGGAACCTACTCTTCCGTGTTTGTGGCGAGTCCGATTCTCTATGCGTGGCGGGGTCGATCGTCTCTCGCGGCACCCACGGAGAAGCGCTCGAAACGGCGAAGCACTGCGGGCGCTTCGTCATCGTAGCCGGACATCGGTGATTGTAGTAGCAGGAGAGGGATCGGAAACAGACGCATGAAGAAGAGTTTTTACAAAAGGATCGCTCACTTCATCTACGCGCACGACGTCGCGTTGCTCGTCGGGGTGGTCCTTCTTTCCCTCCTGAGTGTGATCGCGGTCAGAAAACTTCCTTTGCAGGGCGATCTTGCCCGACTCCTTCCTGACGATCAGCCGAGCGTCGTGGCCCTCAGGCAGGTCGTGAAAATGCTGGGGGGGGCGGGACAGCTCCTGATACTGGCCACACCGCCCGATCCCGTTACGGGCGAACTCTTCGTGGAGGCCCTCGGGCCCGAGCTTGTCAAAAGCAAGACGATCAACAACGTCGACTACCGCCGGGATCTCGAATTCTTCAAACGACACCGGTTTCTTTTCGTGGCCGTTGATGATCTCAGGACAATCCGAGACCGCTTGTCCACGAGGCTTTCGGATATCAAGGAGAACCATCTCCCCTTCGTGATGAAGTCGGTGACGACGCCCTCGGGAAAGTCCCGTGTCGAGGTCATCATCAAGGATGAAAAGATGGCGCTCCCCATGGGCTCCCTCGAAAAACAGTTCCGGGAGCTCCGCGCTTCCTTTGACGACATCGAAAAAAAGTACATGGGTGGCGCCGAGGACGAGTACTTCACGAGCAAGGATCGGAAGATCTACATGCTCTCCCTCTACCCGAGCGGGCAGTCGACGGACGTCGCGTTCGCGAAATCGATGCTGGCCGAGGTGGACGGGATAGTAAAGCGCGTCAATGAGGAGCGGTTCGGAGGATCGGTCAAGATTGAATACGGGGGCACGTTCAAGAATGCGATCGACGACTACGAGACCATCATTAGCGATGTCGAACGGGCGACCCTCATTACCGTAACGGGCCTGATTGTTCTCCTGACCATCATCTTCAGGCAGCCCCTCATCGTTTTCCTGCTCGGTGTTCCCCAGGTGATGGCGGTTTTATGGACTTTCGCGGGGGCCTACCTCCTCGTGGGAAGTCTAAATCTCTATACCGTTTTCCTGTTCAATATTCTTTTCGGGATCGGCATCGAGTTCGGAATACAGATGTACGCCCGCTATGCGGAAGAACGCTCAGGGGGGGCGTCGATTGAGGAGGCGCTGGCCCGAATTCTGACGCATACCTGGGCGGCCTGCCTCGCGGCGGCATCCGTGGCGGGCTTTGCTTTCTTCTCGCTCATGATCACGCAATTCAAGGGTTTCTCGGAGTTCGGCCTGATCTCCGGCCTCGGCATCTTCCTGGCCCTCGGGGCGATGGTGGCCGCTTTCTGCCCCCTCATCGTTCGGTTCGACAAGCTGGGGTGGGTGCGAATTACGGGGCTCAGCGTCGCGCAGCGTGAGAGCTTCATCGCCCGCAGGCTCGGTCGTGCGCGGGGGATGCCTCTTGTGCGCCCGGTGCTCATCGGGAGCACACTCCTCTTCCTGCTCTCTCTCTTCGGCAGTGCGGGGCTCGGCTTCGATTACGATCTTTCAAAGCTCAAAGCGGCCAATCCGGCGGTGCTCGAGAGGGAAGCGCGCATAGCAAGTGTGTTCAATCTGTCTCTGACACCGGCCGCGGTCGTGGCGCCCGACAAGAAACGGCTGACGGAGGCCGTGGAGCAGCTGGAGGAGCGTGTAAATAAAAGGCCGGGGGAGGGGACGATCGAGGCTGTAAGATCCATCGATTCGGTCATGCCCCCTGACCAGTCGCTGCGCCTTCGTGTGGTCGCCCAGATCCGGGCGCTCCTGAACGACGAGTTGTTCAAGCTTGCATCTCCCGGGCAGCGCCGTGAGGTGGAGCGGCTCAAAGAGGGAATGAGTCTGCGACGGGTTCGGGCCAAGGACATTCCGGAAGATTTGCAGTGGAAATTCCGGGGGAAGGAAGGAGGCGCCCAGTATCTGGCGTATGTCTATCCGAGCGTGAGTATGGATCACGGGGAGTCGGTCATGGCGTTCGCGGAAGACGTGAGCGAGATCCCTACCTCGGGGGGGACCCTGCGCGCCACAAGTCCCCAGCTCATCATCGGTGACATGATGCAGCTCATGATACGCGATGGGAAGCTGGCGATGATCCTTACATTTCTCGCCGTGTTCATAGTCCTGCTGGTCGATTTCCGCAGTCTTCGCCACACTCTCATCCTCATACTTCCCGTTTCGCTGGGATTGATTGTCATGTTGGGCATCATGGGGCTGTTGGGGCTGAAGTTCGATATCTACAACATTGTCGCGATGCCCGCGGTATTGGGGCTGGGGATCAACAACGCGATCTATCTCTATCACCGCTATCGTGAAGAAGGGCCGGGACGCTTGAGGGTAGTGCTTCGCACCACCGGCGTTGCGGTTTTCATTACCGCGATGGCGATGATCCTGGGTTTCGGGGGGCTCCTCTTTGCCGAACACCCCGGCCTGCGGTCTATCGGCAC
>CBDUXZ010000114.1:0-6459 GCA_965371325.1 uncultured bacterium
CGGCGTAACCGGAAACCGCGGCGATGGTGGGTTTGGGAGAGAAGAGGCGGGTGAAGCCAAGGGGCCCCGACGCGCGGTTCTCGAGGGTTTCGATAGCCTTCAGATCCGCCCCGGCGCAAAATGCGTTCTCATTGCCGGTGAGCACCATGACCCGCGCGCCGTCGTCTGAGACAAAACGGTTGAAGGCCGCGAAGAGCGCATCTGCAGTCGCACCGTCGACGGCGTTGCGCCTTTCGGGGCGGTTGATGCGTACGATTGCCGCGGCCCCCGCGCGCTCGAAGCTTACTTCGTTACTCATGGTTTTTCCTCTCGCCCACGGCCTTGTGCCCTTTGTCATCATCGAGAGCGAGCTTCGGCTCGATAAGGTGGAACGCCTTGTCGATCGCCTCGTGGGAACCATAGAGAACCAGCATGTCTCCTTTTTCGAGGCATGTCGAGCCGTTGACGGTGGGCAGGGGCAATTCGTCCCGTACGATGTTGAGTACCGTCACCCCGGTCCTGTCGCGCAGCTCGAGATCAGCCAGGGTCTTGCTGCAGGCCTCGCTCCCCTCCATCACCTGTGCGGTCTCGAGAATACCGCCAGCGATGAAGCGTTTCGTCTCCTCCAGCAGCTCCGGTGATCCGCCGAAACCACGCAACGCCTGATAATGCTCATGGCGGATGATCGACTCCTGCACGCGGACGAGGTGTCTCGGAACGCCGAAGTGGCGAAGAAGCCTCACGAAGATCTCAATCGACGTTTCGAATTCCGAAGGAATCGCCTCGTCGGCGCCAAGACGCTCGAGATCTTTTATTTCCGTCACGTGCCTGGCACGAACGATGAGCCGAAGGTTGGAATTCATCTGGCGGATGAGCGAAACGATCCTGCGCGTCGCAACCGGATCGGCGATCGCCACGACAGCGGCCCTTGCGGAGGGAACCCCGAGCTCCACGAGAACGGCTCGCCGTGTGGCATCTCCGAATCGAATGGGAAGTTTCTCACGTTTCGCCAGCGCCACGCTGTGGGCATTCATATCGGTGCCGCAAAAGGAAATACCCGTCTCACGCAGGACGCGCGCTACCGCCGTCCCGGTCGTGCCGTAACCCACGATAACCACGTGACCCTGCATGTCGCGCGGTGGCTTTCCCATGCCGCTTTCGGAACCGAGGCGCGAGAGCCATTCTCCGGCCCTCATGAGAAAAGGCGTCGCGCCCATCGTCAGAACCGCCGCGCCGAGGAGCGACTGCATGAAGTGTGCGTCGATAAGACCCGCCTCCACGCCCTCGCGCCCCAGAACAAAGGAGAACTCCCCGACCTGCGCGAGCCCGAAGCCTGACAGAATGGCCAGTCGCGGGGAGCGCCAGATCGTGCCGACGATGGCGGCGATGAGCCCGCCCTTCACGAGCACAATCGCCACCATGCCGAGCATGAGCATCGGCGCAGCTGCAAGCTCCGAGGGCAGCAGCAGCATCCCCATGCTCGTAAAGAAAAGGGCCACAAAGGCGTCGCGCAGCGGGAGTATCTCCGCGAAGACCTGGTGGGCGTAGCGGCTCCCGGACAGGGCCAGCCCCGCGAGAAAGGCGCCGATGGGGAGCGAGAGTCCGAGCACGAGCGCGCCGAGGGCCGTGCCAAAAGCCATCACCAGGGAGAGGAGGGGAAAAATTTCAGGGACGCGTGCCCGAGCCGCGAGCTCCAGGCACCACGGCAGGACCGTGCGCGCCAGGATGAGCAGCCCGCCCACGGCCACCGCGGCCTTCAAAAGCGCGACGGCCGCGGCCACGGGGGCGTCTTCCGGCGGGCCGGTGAACGCGGGGATGAGGAGCATCATCGGCACAAGCGCGAGATCCTGAAAGAGAAGGATCGCGGCGGCGGCCTGTCCCTGGGGAGCGTCGATGACGCCTTCCTCGTCGTAGAGTTTGAAGACGATGGCCGTGCTGGAGAGCGAGAGAGCGAAGCCGGCGAAGAGCGCTTTGGGAAGGGCAACGCCGAACTGAAGATAGAGGAGCGTGGTGATGAGAATCGTGAGGCCGACCTGCAGGACGCCGCTCGTGAGCATGCGCAGAAGAATTCGGCGGATACGCTCGAGGGAGAACTCTATACCGACGCCGAAGAGCAGAAGCGCCACGCCCAGCTCGGCAAGCTGACCGATCGTCTCCGACGGCGCCACCCAGCCAAGGCCCCCCGGACCGACCAGCAGGCCGCCAAACAAGTAGGCGACGATGGGCGGAATGCGAAACCGGCGGCCGACGAGAAGCGCGCCAGTCGCGACGGTGAGCAGGATGACGATCTCGTAAGGAATCATGCAGGTGCGTCCAGTTCCTCATCCGGTCGTTCTGCCGGCCGTTTTTGCCGACCCCCCCCCGACCCAAAGCAGGAACGGATCGATCAGGGAGCGATGATCACTTTGCCGATGCTCTCGCGCCGTTGCATGAGGTTGAAGGCGTCGGCGGCTTCATCCAGGGGAAAGATTTTTCCAAGGACCGGCTTGATCGTCTTGTTCCGGATCATGGTTACGAGCCTGTTCGCCGCGGAGGCCACATGGCCGAGATGCTTGGGGATGAAAGCCCCAAGATAGTATCCCGTCAGCGTTCGGTTCGACTCCAGGATCTGCCGGTTCTCGATCGTTGCGACCTCACGGCTCGCCGTGCCGAACACGACCATCCTGCCAAAGATGGCGAGCGCCTCCCTGAAGGAGCGCGCGAAGATCTCCCCGCCCACTGATTCGAGAATCACATCCGCGCCCTTGCCGTCCGTGGCGTTTTGGACCTCCTTGACCCAATCCCCCTTCGTGTAGTCGATGGCGACGGCGCCAAGATCCGAGATCAACCGGCACTTCTCCGCGCTCGAGGCGGTGCCAATCACCCTGGCGCCCATGCTGTTCGCGATCTGGACGGCGATCGTTCCCACGCCTCCGGCGGCGGCATGGATGAGGATCGACTCGCCTTTTTGCAGGCGTCCGCAATCCTCGATGCAGTGCACGGCCGTGATTCCGGCGATCAGAACGGAGGCCCCCTCGGCCGCGCTCAGCTCATCGGGGCAGGGGAGCAGCGATCTTGCGGGCACGACGACGTACTCGGCCATGGCCCCGCCCGGCGACGAGGCGATCACCCGTTGGCCCACTTCGAGACCCGCAACTTCCGGTCCGACCTCATCGATGCGCCCGCAGAACTCACGCCCCATCAAGTACGGGAGGGGTACGTTATCAATGTAGAACCCCTCGCGGATCATGATGTCGGAGTAGTTGAGACCAGCCGCCTCCACCTTCACGCGCGCCCAGCCGGCACGCGGCTCCGGCACCGGCACGTCTGCAATGTGCATCACTTCGGGTCCGCCGAATTTCTCTATTTGAAGTGCTTTCACGGTAACAATCCTCCGTTTTGGTGAAAAAGGGGGCGCTCCATTTTTCTCGAGCCGGAGGCTTTATCAAAGAGGGTGCGAAAAAGGGGAGCAGCCCCTTCTTCAGGCGCGGCGGGGGATCATCTTCACGAGCTCGCGGAAGGAGACATTCTTTACTTTTTCGTAGGGAAGGCCCCGTTTCAGGGCGAACGCCCGGCGCAGAATCTCGCGCTTCCTGGAGCGCCAGACCCGGGTGGGCTCGTCCATGTCGAAGACGATTTCATCCGGGCGCGCGGGGCGGCGCTCGACGTGGGGGCGCAGCGCTTCGTACAGCTCCTGGCCTACTTCGCCGTCTGCCGCGAGATCCTCGCCCAGAATCTCCGCCACAAGCATGATCCGATCCTCGATGAGCATCGGAGGTCCTTTCTCTGGTTCGGGCTTCTTGCTCGGAGCGTTGCAAATCCGGTGGGGAGACTTTCAAGCTAGCACGCGCGTTTCGCGGGCGTCAACGCGAACCTTCTCCCGGCTGATCGACGCGCTCCTCCTGGGCTTCCCGCTCCTTTTGCTTCCGGAACTTCCAGCGCACGACCTCGTTCGAGCCTTTCGGATAGATCATGTGCTTGAAAAAATGGAAGGGCTTGCGCAGCAGGTACTTGTGCACCCGGTTGAGGGTCGAGCGCCGCGCGCGGAGAGCACGCTCCTCGTCGGTGAGCAGATCGGGGCGGTAGCGCGCCTTGTACTTGAGGAGGTGATAGCGGTCTTCGCGGGCGATGATGCGATAGATGGCAAGCGCAATCGGACGGAAGGGGCCGCGCCTGGGGACGGGCCAGGAGATCTGGAAGTCGATCAGCCAGGGCTTGCCGTGGTCATCCACGATGATGTTCTCGAGCTTGGCCAGATCCGCGTATGCGACTTCACGGCGGTGCACCTCGGCGAGGGTCGAGGCAAGGCGCGGGAAAAAGTCGTCGCCGATGTGTTTCACCGGATCGAACGTTCCCTCGCGTTTGAGCTTCGTGATGTATTGCTTGAGCGTCATCCCCGGCACGAACACATGCACGAGACCGTTCTTTCCGTGACGCCCCGACAGGGACGGGATCCAGGGGGTGCCGTCGAGGCGGCCGTAGACGTTCCACTCCCAGTGATGGAACAGGCGTGCGAGCCACTGGAAGAGAAAGGCACCGATGAAGCGGAAGCGGGAAATCTTGAGAACGTATGCCGTCCCCTCCCGCGCGTAGAGGTAGTTCACCGAGAAGAAGTCGGTCTTGAGCGTCGAGGTGTAGCGGTAAAGCTTCCCGTCAACGGTTATTTCGGGTTCGGGGGCTTCGGCCATGGGGGTTTTATAGCACACGGCGTCCGCAATGCACCCTACTCGGAGAGCGCTTTCCGCAGATGCAGCGGTTTTGCCGCACGGGACCGGAGACGCAGGTTCAGCATCTCGACGAGAACCGAGAAGGCCATGGCGAAGTAGACGTACCCCTTCGGGATGTGCAGTGAGAGCCCCTCGCCAACCAGCGACACACCGATCAGTATCAGGAAGCTCAGTGCGAGAATCTTCAAGGTGGGGTGCGCGTCGATGAAATCGTTGATCGCGCCGGCCGCCAGCATCATCACGATCACCGCGATGACGATGGCGATGACCATCACGGGAATCTGCTTGGCCAGACCTATGGCCGTGATCACCGAGTCGAGCGAGAAGATGATGTCCATGAGGAGTATCTGCACGAGGACCGCCGCGAACCCGGCGGCGACCGCCTTGCCCGCCGGCCTCTCCTCGCCTTCCAGATTGCCGTGAATCTCCAGCGTGCTCTTCGCCAGCAGGAAGAGCCCGCCGCCGATGAGAATGAGATCCCGCCCCGATATTTCCTGGCCGAGCAGGACGAAGAGCGGCGCCGTGAGCCGCATGATCCAGGTGATCGAAAGCAGGAGCGCTATGCGAACGAACATCGCGAGGCCCAGCCCCACTGTTCTTGCTTTCGCCCGCTGCGATTCCGGCAGCTTCCCGGCCAGGATCGAAATGAAGACGATGTTGTCGATGCCGAGCACGATTTCGATGGCGGTCAGGGTTGCCAGCGCCACCCACGCTTCGGGTTCGAAAAGCCAGCTCATGACGTCGCTCTCCCCTCTCTTTCGGCCTTGACGCGTGCTCCCGGACACCCAGGGCATGTCACAGGGCCGCGGTTGCAGTACTTCGGGGAAACTTCGAGACGGAAAGGAATCGCTATTTCTTCCGGACGCTCTCCTTGATGTACTTCACGGAGACGGGGGAGAGATCCCTGGGACCGATGCGGCATTCGATGAGGGAGAAGGACGGGGCTTCCGCGGCCGCAGCCAGCGCCCCCCGAAACTCCTCGCCGGTATCGGCGCGGAAACCCATGCCGCCCCAGGCGTTCGCCAGCTCGGCGTAGGGCCAGTTCGGGATCTCGAGGAGATCGGGCCGCGCCGTGACGGGACGGAAGATGCCCCAACCACCGTTGTTCAGCAGCACGACGACCGGGTTCAGACCGTAGCGAGGCGCCTGGGCGATTTCGGGCCCCGTCATCTGGAAACCGCCGTCGCCGCATAGAACAAGGGGGCGGCGGCCGCAGCCAATCTGCGCCCCGAGGGCGCCCGGAATGGCAAAGCCCATGCTCGCGTAGTAGCCCTGCGCCAGGTACATCCCGTCCGGTGCGCGAATTTCCAGGCCCGCGAAGAGCGAGTCGCCCGATTCCGCGACCACCATGAACTCCCGTCGCGTCTTCAGGAACGCGTTGATCTCGTTCAGGACATCGGTGACACGGAGCTTTCTGCCGGTGGCGGCGCGGCGCCTGGGAAGATTGTCAACGTAGGTAACGCGCTCGCGGTGGCGCTTGAATTCGGCCTTCAAAAGCGCGTGCACGAAATCGCGAATGTTGACGTCCGTATAGGTGTGGTGGCTGACGTTCACCTTGTTGTCGACCGCCCAGATAGAGCGGCTGCGCGTGATGACCGGAGGCTGGCTTCCGAGGTTCATGTCGGTGAGGAGTGTACCGAGGTTGATGACGAGATCGGAGGCGTCAACGCGTTTTCGAAGCGCGGGCGGCGAGAGCGGGCCAACATGCACACCCATGTGGAGGGGGTGTGCGGCGGGGAAGGCGCCCTTTCCGAGAACGGTCGTCATGACCGGT
>CBDUXZ010000115.1:0-6450 GCA_965371325.1 uncultured bacterium
ATCACAGTGGCGGGACCGTGGCCGATTTTCACGGCCTTCCCTTTTCACCCGCGCCCTTCTACGACCCGGTCTGGGGCGCGGGCACCCAAACGACATTATGACAATGTAGGATGATGGGGGCGCTATCTCATGTCAAGGGGGCTGGGTGAAGACCTTGAAGCGGATCGGTTCGACAACGCGATAGAGGTAAAAGGCATCGGCATACGGCAGATTCGGAACAATAAAGAAAATCGATTCGATCGCAGCGCCTGTCTCGCTACGGAAAACCTCGATCAACTCGAATGCCGGGCCCTGTATGGGCGCCCGGTCAAAACCCGCAGCGAGAATATAGTCGCGTCTCTTTGGATCGAGGGCCTGGACGGGTTGGGGATTCACGATACGGTTTCCACTCGTATTCTTGCGATACAGCTGGACGGAATCGGCCTGGATCGCGAGAATCCTCGAGTTCCGTAGATACCTCGTCATGTAAGCGTTCGCGCGATCGACTCGAACCATGTGACCACCCGCGACTTCGCGCACGACAACGGAGCCCCACGCCTCGGCCGTGATTTGAAGTGCGAACGCGGAGACGAAAAGGAAGCGCAGCATACGGCCCCGGGAGGGGAGACGCGCACCGGCAAGCAGGAGGACGAGTGCCGCGGGGATCGACGCACCCGCAAGATGCCTCGGACGCCACACATCAGGCAGCAGCGGATAGATCGAGAAACTGGCGATATGAAGGAGGAGCCAGGGAAGAGACAGGCATGCGAGTGCGCGAACTCCACGCGTCGTCATTTCCAGGGACGATTCTTCTTCTCGCGGCAACTCCCCCGTGACGCCTTCGGTTCCGGGCGCCGATCGGTATGAACCCTGCGATGATTCGTCCGGGCGGTTCACGCCAGATCCTTTTTCTCGGAAACGAAACCAGAGGACGACTCCCAGGGCCAGGAGACAGGGGGTAAACAAGAGACTCAGGCTCCCGAGGAGAGAAAGGAGCGTTCCGAAGGAGGCAGGCTGCCAGAAATAGCCTGCCGAAGGGACCGCGCTCGCTCCTGGGATAAAGGGGAGGTTTCGGAGAGTCGCTGGCTGAAGGATCCAAGGATATGCGTATATTACCAAGAGGACCCAGGGTGCGGCCCAGCGCTTCACCACGCGGATGGCGCCTTCCCGATCCTTCAGCGCGAACCAGGCCAGTCCCCACCCCAGCGCCATCACCGCGGGCAGGATCTTGCCCGAAAGCTTGGTCTTGATGGCCAGCCACCCGCATAAGCCCCCTACCACGATGCGCCACCACGATCCGCGACCCCCGTCTCGTAGGTCGACTCCGAAGGCAAAGAGCGTGGCGATGGCCAGAATCTGAGCCAGGACCTCGAAGTCGGCGACCACCAGCGTGGCCTCGAAAAGGACGGGGGAAAAAGCAAAACAAAGGCCCGCAAGAACGGCCAGTGTGCGGTCCCTTGTAAACACCTGCACCAAGCGCGTGAGAAGAATCACACACGCGACCAGGAAGCCGACCTTCATCAGGTGATAGGGAACCGGATTGTAGCCGGCAAAAGGCTCGATCATCTTGAAGATGGCGCTTATGACCGGCTTGTCGAGAAAGCCAAGCGCACCACTGGCCGGGAGGGGCATCACCAATTCCTGCCCGATTACCGAGAATGTGATGTCCGGCACGCGATCGATCCACCGAAGATAGTCCTCGTCGAAAAGAGGCATCCGCTGCGTGAGGAGCAGCCCCCAAGTTAAGGCCGCCGCGCCCATGCCTATCGGGATCTTCCCCGAAAGGCTGCCCCGGTGACTTTTCTCCTTCATTGCTATCGTCCCAATTCATTCGCATCGTCACGATCAAGCGCCGTGCGCAAGCATATTCCCGTATGGGTCAGCGGGTGTCAACAAATTGGACTGCTCTATCCGACGATTTGGGGAGAGTGCCCGCCGAAGCCCGTGACGCCGCCGTTGTCCACCTTAACCTCGACGATGCAAGCCGTTCATGTTGCGCTCGCGGTGATCGATGCAGCGATGAGATTCTATACCAGGGTTGATCAGAGTGATCTTCGAGCCAAAGAGAAGCTCCGTGCACGGAATTCATTTGGCGGCGGTGGCCTTTACTTCAAGAATCAACGGCCCCCTCCGGGCTTTCCGGAGGGGGCCGCGACGGGTGTGCGAGACCGAGGTTTCCCTAGCGTGCTTTTTTCGATCCGCCCGTCGTGACGTAGGGGCGAATCTTCTGGAGAAGCGTCTCGCCAATGCCTTTCACCTGGAGCAGGTCTTCCGGGGCGCCGAAAGGCCCGTGCTCCGAGCGGTGGCTGAGAATGGCGGCCGCTTTCGCCTGACCGATGCCGGGGAGCGTCATGAGCTCATCGGACGTGGCCGCGTTGATGTCCACGGTCATTCCGCTCTCCGTGGCGAACGCCTGGACGGGCGTGTAGCCGGGGAGCATGGCCAGGAGCGCCGCCGCCATAAGAAGGGCGGTGATGGCCGTAAGGGTGAAGTTCCGATTCTTCATCTGGATCCTCCTTGCAACCCCTCCCGCGCGCGCTTCGGCACCCGGGGTGGGCTAAGGCCCCGCATTAGGCTCCACCGCCTGGAAGCGGGGAGAATGCGGAGCGGTGTGCTCGGAAGATCAGGGAGGGTCTCTCGAGAGACGTGGTTTTAGCGGTCTCGCGCCACCACGTAACGGGAAAGCTGGAGGAGGGCGTCCTTCTCGTCGCCATCTGGGAACGGATCGAGAAGCGCCCTGCATCGCGCTACATATTCCCGGGCGCGGGCGATCGATCCGTCGATACCACCGTAACGATGGATAACTTCGATGACCAGCTCGAATTCTTTCGGCCCCGCATCGCCCGCCTTGAGAATCGCGCCGACTGTTTCTCGCTCGGTTGGCGTACAGGCGCGCAGGGCCAGGATGAGCGGAAGGGTGACCTTCCCTTCCGCGAGATCGTTGCCGTGCCGCTTCCCGAAAACCTTCTCGTCGCCGACGTAGTCGAGCGCGTCGTCCATGAGCTGAAAGGCGAACCCCAGGTTCAGCCCGCAGCGCCGGAGCGCTTCACCTCTCTCATCGCTGACCTCGCCCAGGATGGCGCCCAGCTCCGACGCCGCCGAGATGAGCACCGCGGTTTTTCGTTCGATAACGGACATGTACTGTTCCTCGGTGGTGTTCACGTCGTGCTGCCTGCCCAGCTGCAGCACCTCCCCCTCCGCCATGGCGCGCAGCGCCTCGGCCACCACCTTGACGGTCCGGATGTCGTTGTCGGCCGCGAGCATCGACGAAGCGCGACCGTAGAGGAAATCGCCCACCAGAACACTCGCCTGGTTCCCGAAGACAAGGTTGGCCGAATCCATGCCCCGGCGGAGCCGCGCGTTGTCGACAACGTCATCGTGCAAGAGAGAGGCGGTGTGGACGAATTCGATCACGGCCGCGAGGTTGTGCGTGCGTGGACCGCGGTAGCCGGCGAGGCGCGCCGAGAAAAGAAGGAGCGCCGGGCGGAAACGCTTCCCCCCCGCGGAGAAGACATACTCGCCGACGCGGGGAATTAGCGGGACGTCGGAGCCGAGGTGGAGGGCGATAACGCGCTCGACCGCCTCCAGATCATCCCTGATCGCCGCTGTTATTCTCGGGTAATCCAAACCGCGCTCCATTCTCCGAAAGCCGCCCCTCGAACCCGACGGGGGAAGGCTCCCCCAGGGGAAAATCGCCTCCGTAAAAAAGTAGCCGAAAGCCCAGCAGGGTGTCAAAACGCGTCCCTACTCCCGCAAGCTCGATGCGGCGGACCCTGCGTTCTGCTTTTGCATCGCTGCGGCGTCGGCCGTACCCGCCCGTGAGCAACGGATCCCCTCGAGGTAGCTCTCCACGTCCGCGGCAAACCGCGTGCTCTCCTCGGGCGTGTGGCACTGGAGGCAGGCCGAGAGTGCGACCTCCGCCTTCATGCCCCCCACGCCCCGCGCGCCGCCCGCCTCCACGTGGTCGCTTCCCGGACCGTGACAAGCTTCGCACTGAACGTTCTTCAGATTACCTGCCGCGGCCGGGTGATTGAATCCTCCCGGCTTGTTCCAGCCCGTCACGTGGCAGCCCACGCACTCGAGATCGTACTCCGACTGTCGGTCCTCGAGGGTGGCGTAAGCATGCGCGTGCGGGAGCGTGCTCACAAAATCGAACACGCGCGTGTGGCAACCCCGGCAGGCTTCGTCCCCCGTGTAGCGCGCCCCTTCCGTGGGGAGGCGCTCCGCCGAGACCGGCGCGTTCCGGTTCAGTTCGGCTACCTCGAGTTTGTATTCGTTCATGAGGCGCTGTATCCCCGGATTCTCGACGAGGTAGTCACCGACCGCATACACCGTATGGCGTAAGGTCCCGGGCTCAACGAGAGGAAGGGCGGGCAGCAGCCGGCGCTCCTTGCGCTCCGGCACACCCCGCAGATCGAGATCGTCCCCGAACCGGATGCCGTCCGTTGCCCTTCGACCCTCCGGATGCAGCCCATGCACGGTCGGCTTCTCCGTAACGTTGATAAACCCTTCGGCGCCAACCGGTGCAGAGGCCAAATCAATTCGCCCCAGGAACTCGCCGAGCGGCTTCACCTGTACGAGGAAGGTGTTCCCCGCCTGATCGGGAACCACGACGTTCGCAGGCTCTCCCCTCACGCCAGCCCCGATCACGAGGTCGATGCCTTCGACGCGACCTGCAAGCCGGGCATTGGCCTTCCGGTCGAGGGTCGAGAGCAACACCATCACGTCGGTCTGCCCGCTAAACGCCTCCACCGTCGCACGCACGCGAGCGACCGGATCCTCCACGCGGAAGCGCTCTTTCTCCGACGCCGGGACAGACGCCGGATCCATGACCCCGACGAAGGTCACCCGCACGCCGCCCGCATCGACGATCGTCGCTGCCTGGGCGAGGGTTTTTCGCAGGCCCTTCGGCGCGAAGAGATTCGCCGACAACGCTGCTGCGCCGATCTTCCTGCCCTCCTGGATCGCCAGCTCGCTCCCTCCGGCGAGATCATTCCCACCGATGTTCAGAACTCCCGCACCCAGCGCGCCATAGGCCTTCTGCATGAAACCCGCCTTGAGAATTCGCTGCGCGCCCATCGCCTCGCTGATTTGCGCTTCCTGAAAGAGACGGTCGCCCGCATCGACCAGGATGAGCGCGGCCGTTTCTTTTCGAATTTCCTGGAGGAGTGTCGCGATGCGCGCGATGCCCCCAAGCTGTCCCGGGCTGCAACCGCACGGTTCGAGCGCCCCCTGGACGCCGCCCGTGTAGAGGATGGTGACGCGGCCCGGCACCGGCGGGCCAGGTGCCTCGCGGCGGCAGGCAGTGAGCACGGGCGGGAGCCCGCAGATAATGACGACGGCAAGCAGCCGCATGATCGGCGCCCATTTACCCATGAAATATTTTCTCCATAAGATCACCCACCGATCCGACGCGGAAGAGTTCGAGACCTTCCGGGACCTCGGACAAATCTTCTGATCGGGCCGGCAGGATTATTCCCTCGAAGCCGAGCCTCCCTGCTTCTCGCGCGCGTGCTTCGCAGCCGGCTATACCGCGCACCTCCCCGGTAAGCCCGACCTCTCCGGCGAACGCCACCCTGCCTCGCACGGGTTTCTCCAGAAAGCTCGATGCCAGCGCAGCCGCAACCGCCAGATCGACGGCGGGCTCGGAGATGCGCACGCCACCGGCAACGTTCACATACAGATCGAGACCGGCGAGATCGAGCCCCGCCTTCTTCTCGAGGACAGCCACGAGCATCGCCACCCGCCCATCGTCCACGCCGAGTGTCGTCCGCCGCGGCATGGCGTTGCGCGAGGCGGAGACGAGCGCCTGAATCTCGATGAGCAACGGCCGCGTTCCCTCGAGGCTTGCCGCCACCACCGAGCCT
Organism: uncultured bacterium; assembly: GCA_965371325.1. Taxonomy (GTDB): domain Bacteria; phylum JAUYMQ01; class JAUYMQ01; order JAUYMQ01; family JAUYMQ01; genus CBDUXZ01. Next base: position 5,847 of record CBDUXZ010000115.1, read on the forward strand.
GTAGCGGGGTCGTCGCGCGCGGAGAGGTCGGCCAGGAAAATCTTGCTCGGGTTCGAAACCTCGACGAGCCCGCGCCCCTTCATCTCGAAGACGCCGATCTCGTCCGTCGCGCCAAAGCGGTTCTTGACTCCCCGCAGAACGCGCGTTGCCCTTCCGGGTTCCCCCTCGAAAGCGAGAACGACGTCCACCAGGTGCTCGAGCGTCTTGGGGCCGGCGATGGCGCCGTCCTTGGTGACATGACCCACGAGCAACACGGCCAGCCCGCTCGTCTTGGCGACCTCCAGGACGCGTGAAGCCCCCTCCCGCACCTGCGAGACGCTCCCCGGCGCGGAGGTCAGGTCCGCGCTCTGAAGCGTTTGAATTGAATCGATCACGGCGGCCTGGGGCCGAATCTCCCGGAGTTGTTCCAGCACCGTCTCGAGGGAGGGCTCGGCGAGGACCAGGAGCTTCTCGGCGGAGAGCCCGAGGCGTTCGGCGCGAAGGCGTGTCTGCCGAGCGGATTCCTCGCCCGTCACATAGAGGGTTCCGTGACCTGCGGCGGAGAGCCGCGCGAGGGCCTGAAGGGCGAGTGTCGACTTGCCGATCCCGGGCTCCCCTCCCAGAA
>CBDUXZ010000116.1:0-6418 GCA_965371325.1 uncultured bacterium
AGACTCCCCGCAATGACACTCTGGCGCTGACGGCGCGCGATAAAGAATGAACGGTGAGGTAATGAACACTGCGGATGCCAGCGTTGTTTTTGCCGTCGCCCTCGGGAGCGGCGTGGTTGTTCAGGCCCTTTCGCGGCAACTGCGCGTTCCTGGGATCATCCTGCTCCTCGGTGTCGGCGTCGCTCTCGGGCCGGACGGCATCGGCTGGATCGAACCGAGCGCTCTCGGGGAAGGGCTTATCGGGATCGTCCGTCTCTCGGTGGCGATTATCCTTTTCGAGGGAGGGCTGAACCTCGATATGGAGCGGCTACGCCGCCAGGGAACCGCCATCCGAAGGCTCATCACGCTCGGGGCGTTCATCACGGGGACGGGCGGCGCCATGGCCGCACGCCTTCTCATGGATTGGTCGTGGACCCAGTCGCTCCTTTTCGGAACTCTCGTTATCGTGACCGGCCCGACCGTGGTTACACCGCTTCTGCGCCAGGTGCGGCTTCGGCGGAAAGTGGCGACCGTGCTCGAAGCGGAAGGGGTGCTCATCGATCCCGTCGGTGCACTCATCGCCGTTCTTGCCCTCGAAATCGCCGTGGCACCCAGCGCCGGAGCCTTCACAAGTGTTCCGATCTGGCTCGCCGGGAGACTTGCTTTCGGCACCGCGGCCGGTGCCGCCTTCGGGTTTCTCCTCGCCTTCCTCCTGCGATCCCGCCACATCGTTCCCGAGGGCTACGAGAACATCGTAACGATGGGAGGCGTGATCCTCCTGTTCGCCGGATGCCGCCACGTGCTCCCCGAGAGCGGAATTCTCGCCACCACCATCGCGGGAATCGTCGTGGGAAACCTGCACACGCGCGTGGGAAAGGCGATGTCCTCCTTCGAGGAGCAGATCACCGTGATACTGATCGGCCTGCTCTTCGTGCTGCTCGCCGCAAGCGTGAGACTCGCCGACGTGCGCGCCCTCGGATTGGCGGGGTTTGCGGTAGTGTTCACGCTTATGTTCATTATCCGACCCGCGGGGGTTTTCGCCTCGTCGGCGGGAACGGATCTGCGGGTTCGGGACAAGCTTTTCATCTCATGGATAGCGCCCCGCGGAATCGTGGCTGCCGCCCTCGCCTCCCTCGCTTCGAGCGTCATGGAGGCCGAAGGTATTCCCGGCGGCCCCCCTCTGCGCGCTCTTGTCTTTCTCACAATCGCGATCACCGTCATCCTGCAGGCCGGGACTGCCCGCCCGATCGCGAGACTCCTGAAGCTTCTCGCCCCTCCGCGTGACGCGGTGGTGATTCTCGGCGCGGGGGGGCTCGGCCTTGCGCTCGCGAATGAACTGAGTTCGTCGGGACTGAAACCTGTCTTCATGGACGCAAACGCCGCCCACTGCGCCGCCGCCGCACGCGAGGGGTATCGGGTTGTATCGGGGAACGCCCTGGACGAACGGGTCCTCGGGGAAGCGCGAATGGATCAGGCTTCGGTGGCGATAGGGCTCACGACGAACACCGCGGTCAACGCGCTCTTCGCCCGCGAGTCGCGGGAGACCTTCGGGGTTCCTGAAACCTACGTCGCGGTCGACTCGATCGATCCGGGTGTCATGCCGGAGCGTATCGAGCGGGAGCGCGGGAAGGTCCTCTTCGACGGACCCAAGGAGCTCGGGCGCTGGAACCTCCGCTTCCAGTACGGCGAGGCGTCCGTTATCCACTGCCGGTATTTGGGCGAGATTGCGAAGCAGCGTGAGGGGGAAGACGAGAAGCCGGCGCAGAGCCCCGCTGCAGAGACTGGAACCGAAGCCTGGGTGCAGCTGGCCGTTCTCCACGACAAAAAGCTCGGGATCATGGACGCGGGAGCTCGGCCCCAGACCGGGGACATCGGCGCTTTCGTGCTACACGGACCGGACATGGAGGCGGGAGAAGACGCGCTCCGCGCGCTCGGGTGGGAGCGGATTGCCGAGCAGAACGCCGAGGGTGCGTAACAGCGCCGGGAGCGATGCTCAAAAAGGATGGAAAGGAAAGCCCGATCCCCGATTACGGGCTTAGGGCCGCATGACGAATAATTTTGCAGAAAGACTGTGACACTTTTAACTGCAGATCGTTACTGATCTCAAGGGAGCTTTGACCATTCGCAGGGTATTGCAGTTACGCAAAAGTTAAAGGTTAAACGCGAATGTACAGATGTGAAAGAGTTCGCTTTACCTTCGGAATTCTCGGCATCGTATTCTCTCTCTCCCTGCTCAACACCACAGAGCCGGCGAAGGCGTCGCCTATCCTCTTCATAAACGACAGCGCCGGTAGGTTGGCTACCGTCGACGTCGCGGACGGAACTGCCACCTTGATCGGGAGCATGGGAGTCGTAATGACCGACATCGCTTTCGATCCCAGCGGGAATTTATTCGGCCTTGACTTCACGAACCTCTATACAATCAACTCAACCACCGCGGCCGTGTCACTCATCGGCGCCCACGGCGTTGATGAGGGCAATGCGCTTGTCTTCGCCACGGACGGCACGCTATTCGCAGCGGGTGCAGGCACGACGTCCCTGTTTACTCTTAGTCCGGGCACGGGCGCATCAACCGCGATCGCGGACATCGGATTCGCATCTGCAGGCGATCTTGCATTCATAAATGGCGATTTCTTCTTGTCGTCTCTGCAGGATCAGCTCATTCGCATCGACCTCGGATCTCCTACCACTGCGTCCGTGATCGGTAGTTTCGGGTTCTCAAATGTCTTTGGTCTTGCGACGGCTGAAGATGGCGTTCTCTACGGGATTGCAGAAACAGAGGTATTCTCGGTCAATACGGGTACCGGAGCGGGCACACTTGCCTCTGACTATCGCGGTCAGGGCATATCACAGAGCTTCGGCTCGTCGTTTGTGAGCGAGGCAGTCATCCCCGAACCATCCACGCTACTGCTCCTTGCGGTCGGCTCGGCAATGCTCTCGGCCAAGCGCCGTAGGTCACAACGGAGATAATGGTATCTGAGGCCCGGCCCGGACTTATCTAACCACAGCCTTCAGCGTGTCCAACGCTTCGCCAAGCGCATCCCGAACCACTGAATCCTTACTCCTTGAGGAGGTTCTTGGCGATGGTGAGTCGCTGGATCTCGCTGGTACCTTCGAAGATCCGGTAGACGCGGACCTGCCGCATGACGTGCTCGATGGACGTCTCCCGCATGAAGCCCATGCCGCCGTGGATCTGCATGGCACTGTCGACCACGCGGTTTACCATTTCGGCGCCGTAAACCTTCACCATGGCGGCTTCCTTCCGGATGTCGATCCCCTGATCTCGCATCCACGCGGTACGGTACATCATGTTCTCGGCGGCGAAGGTTTCGGTCGCCATGTCGGCCAGCATCGCCTGAATGAGCTGGAAGTTTCCGATGATAGTCCCGAAGGCCTCGCGCTGTTTCGCATATTCGACGCTCATATCCAGCATGCGCTTGGCGATCCCCACGGCGTAGGCGCAGATGTCGAGTCGCCCGTCGTTAATCCAGTTCATCGCCAGCGCGAAACCCAGACCGACCTGTCCCAGGACATTGTCCGCGGGAATTTCGCAATCCTCGAACAACAGCTCGCCGACAAAGCCGTTTCCGTCCATCGTGTGCTGGGGAATATCAAAATCGGCGCCGGGCGCGTCCCGGTCGACCAGGAAGCAGGTGATCCCTCCCCTTGCCATCTTCTCGCGATCGGTCACGGCGAACACCATTGAAAAATCGGCGGAAGGGCCATTGGTAATGTAGTGCTTCCTGCCGTTCAGGACCCACTTATCGCCCTTTTTCACGGCCGTCGTCTGGATGTTCGTCGCATCGGATCCCGCGCCGGGCTCACTGAGCCCGAAGCAGGTTGTGATCTCGCCCTTCATGAGCGGATCAAGATACTTCTCCCGCTGCTTGTCGGTGCACGCCGTGAGGATGGGCGTGGGGCCCCCCGCCCCGCCGAAGACCTCGTTGTAGAAAACATTGTCGTGCCTCGAGGACTCCGAATAGAGGAGAACGCGATCGGTGGCCGGGATCTCCATTCCGCCGGCCGCCTCGGGCATGTCAATGCCGTAGAAGCCGAGCTCGGCGGAGCGTATGCGCATCTGCTTCCTGAGATCCGCCGGGGGCGGCGTTTCGTGATCGATCTTGTGCTTCTCCTGGAGCGGGATCATTTCCTCGGTGATGAACTTCTTGAGGGTCTCCTGCATCATCAATGTTTCATCTGAAAAGCTGAAATCCATGGTTTGCTCCCGGGGTAATGGAACCTTGTGCCCCGCTCATGAAAACCGGCTGAACGGGGGCAGGGCCGATAATCGTAATGACGATCTTAGCCAAGGCGTGAAGGGGGGTCAACGCGAGCGCCCCGGGAGAAATTTCCGTGAGCGGTCGCTCGGGCGGGAATCTGAACGTCATTCGGGAGAGGAGAAAAAAGGTTGAACGTCATTCAGGGAAAAGGGTGTTCGGCGAGGCGGGCGACCACCTTCTTGGTGAGCGCCGAAAGGGCAAACCTCTCGATCTCCGACAGACGCACCCACTCATGCGCGCGGTAACGCCCCGCCCGGAGCCGCCCCCCCTCTGCAGCGTAGACGAAGAGGTGAAGCCGGAGATCCCGATGGGTGAAAATATGGCGCACCACCCCGAGGGTGGCTTCCACCGAGCCCTCGAGTCCCAGGGTCTCGCGCACGAAGTCTTCCGCGGTGCCCGCACGGGGTTTCCATCCCCGCAGCTCGGCGGTCGGGAACTCCCAGAGCCCTCCCAGGAGCCCCTCCTCGGGTCGCTGGACGAACAGAACCTTGGCGCCCCGCCGCACGATGGCGCAGATTCCCTGCACGACGGGAACCTTTCTGCGCTCGCCGCGCACCGGATAGCGATCGACCTCGCCACGGATGCGGGCTTCGCAGCTCGCCGCCACCGGGCAGATGAGGCACGTCGGGTGATCGGGCAAACAAACGAGCGCTCCCAGTTCCATCAGGGCCTGGTTCCATGAATCGCTCTTTCCCTCCGGCAACAATCGTTCTGCCAGATCCCAAAGGGCTTTCTGCCCGGGTGTCGAACGCGGATCGATACCAACGGCGAACAGGCGCGCCAGCACCCGCATCACGTTCCCGTCGAGTACCGCAGCGTCTTTTCCGTAGGCAATCGAAAGGATGGCGCCCGCGGTGTAACGCCCGATCCCGGGAAGCGCGCGCAAGTCCTCCTCGGTCTCGGGAAACTTCCCGCCGTGCTCCTTCACAATGCGCTGCGCCGAAGGCCGCAGCTTGCGAGCGCGGGAGTAGTAACCCAGTCCCGCCCAGATTTTAAGAACATCGTCGAGACCGGCATCGGCGAGCGCATGCACATCGGGAAAGCGCGCCATGAAGCGCTCGTAGAACGGAACGACGGTTTTTACCTGCGTCTGTTGAAGCATGATCTCCGAGATCCAGATGGCGTAGGGATCGCGGGTGCGTCGCCAGGGGAGATCTCGCTTCTCACGCGCGTACCAGGAGAGGAGCCGGCTGTGAAGCGTGCGGCTCAAATCGGCGGATGCGTGAATGGCGTCATACATGGGCAGGACTCTCTGGGGAAAGGGCCTGACCCCGACTCGAATACGGGAGGGCGCGATAAAAAGAGCGCCGGTTAGGTTCTTAAAGCGCGCCCTCGCGGGAAAAGCAAGGGCTACATCACAGGCTCGCGAACCAGCCGATTATCAAATAGCTGGCCAGCGCGGCCATCCCGCCGATTCCCATTGCCTCGAGGCCGCTTCGCCACCACTTGAGCCCCGTGATGATGGTTTTGCTGGCGCCAACAAGAAAAAGGGCGCTAACGGTGAGGGCGATGCTCCACAGAAAAGCGAGATGCACGTTTTCCATAAGGACGAAGGGGAGGACAGGTATCGTCGCCGCCAGGGCAAAGGCGCCGCCGGTCGCCATCGCCGACTTTCCCGGTGACAGCAACCCCTCGTCGGCAAGATTCAATTCCTCCTGCATCATGATGTTCACCCACCGCTCTTCGTCGGCGCAAATGTGATCGACGATGGCGTCGAGGATGGGCGGCTCGAACCCCTTCGCCGTGTAGATATCGCGAACTTCGCGTCGCTCGCGTTCGGGATAATGCTTAACTTCGTATTCCTCCCGGCGGCGCTCGCCGCGGATGTACTCCTTTGCCGACTTGACCGACAGGTAGGCGCCAAGACCCATCGAGATGAAGCCCCCTACGATCTCCGCCATGCCGGCATAGGTGATGATCCTGCTCGCCAGCTGCGCGCCATGCACGCCTGACACTATGGCGAGGGCCGAGACCAGGCCATCGTTCGCGCCGAAGACCAGATCGCGGATGATCTCACCGCCCGGCACGTGCGTTTCCTGATGGCCCGCCACCGCCGGATCCCGAAAGATTGAAAGCATGAATGGCTCCTCTCGCCCTACTCGAGCGATGCGGGAATCCCTTCGCGATAGGAAGGATACCGGAGAACCACCCCGAGTTCC
>CBDUXZ010000117.1:0-6411 GCA_965371325.1 uncultured bacterium
GATCTGGAAGTGGTCATCGTGAGCGGCGACAAGGACATGCTCCAGCTCGTGGACAAGCAGGTGAACATGCTCGACACGATGAAGGGGCGGCGGTATGGCCCTGCGGAGGTGGTCGAGCGCTTCGGCGTTCCCGCGGAGAAGGTGATCGAGGTGCTGGGCCTCGCGGGCGACGCGTCGGACAACATCCCGGGTGTTCCCGGCGTGGGTGAGAAGACGGCTTCTGAACTCATCCGGCAGTTCGGGAGCATCGAGGGTGTGCTTGCGCATCTCGATGAGGTGAAGGGCCCGAAACGCCAGGAGAACCTCCGGGACAACCGCGATCAGGCGATTTTGTCACGCGATCTCGCCACGATCGATCGCAAGGTTCCTTTCGAATTTGATCTCGAGGACTTCGCTGTGAGGGAACCCGATCGTGAGGCGCTCGGAGAGCTGTTCAGGAAGTACGAGTTCGAGCGTCTCGCGCGCGAGTTTGGCGATGAAAGAGCCACCGTCTCCTCTGACGGCTACCGGACCTGTCTTACCGAGAAGGATCTGAAGGCGTTCCTCAAGAGGGCGGCTGCGGCGGGCGCTCTTTCGGTAGACGTGGAGACGGATAACCTGCAGCCCATGCGGGCCTCGCTCCTGGGTGTTTCCCTCGCCGGGAAGCCCGGGGAGGCGGCCTACGTCCCCCTCGGCCACATTGGGCCCGGCGCGCCAAAGCAGCTTTCGCGGGAGCGCTGCCTCGAAGCCCTCAGGCCCGCTCTCGAGAAACCGGGCCTTCGCAAGGTCGGCCAGAACATCAAGTACGACTGGATTGTCTTCAAGCGCCACGGCGTGACGATGGCGGGCGTGGGAGGCGATTCGATGATCGCGTCGTACCTGCTCGATCCCTCCCGACTCCGTCACAACCTCGACGATCTCGCGGGCGATCATCTGGGGCACGACACGATCAAATACGCCGACGTGGCCGGCAAGGGGAAGAGCGCCGTGCCCTTCGCCGAGGTGCCCGTGGATCGCGCGTCGACCTACGCCTGCGAGGACGCCGACGTGGCTCTCCGCCTCGTGCAGTTACTGGAGCCGCGTCTGGATGACGACGATCTTCGTGAGCTCTATGAGAAGATTGAGATTCCCCTGCTCGTCGTGCTCGCGCGTATGGAGATGAACGGGGTTCTGGTCGATCGCGCGCGGCTGTCGGCGCTCTCGGAAAAATTCGAAGTGGAGCTGGAGGCGATCGAGAAGCGCGCCCATGCGCTGGCCGGCGAGGCGTTCAACTTGAACTCGCCGAAACAGCTTTCGCGCATTCTCTACGAAAAGCTCAATCTCCCGGTGCTGAAGCGCACGCGCAAGGGGGCCCACTCGACGAACTTCGACGTGCTTGAGCGGCTCGCGCGGGAACATGATCTCCCCCTCGAGATCGTCAGGCACCGTCAGCTGGCCAAGCTCAAGGGGACCTACGTCGATGCCCTTCCTGATCTCATTCATCCGGAGACGGGGCGCATTCACACCTCCTACAACCAGACGGTCGCGGCCACGGGCCGGCTCTCATCGAGCGATCCGAATCTTCAAAACATTCCCATCCGATCCCCCGAGGGGCGGGAGATCCGAAAGGCCTTCATCGCCGCGCCGGGCTGCCGCATCGTCTCATCGGACTATTCGCAGATCGAGCTTTGCCTCCTCGCGCATCTCTCGGAGGACCCGACCCTTCTGGAGGCGTTCCGGGAGGGAGACGACATCCATCGGCGGACCGCCTCGGAGGTCTTCGGGGTCTCTCCGAAGGAAGTAACGGACGCGCAGCGCTCCGGGGCGAAGGCCGTGAACTATGGCCTCATGTACGGCCAGGGCGCCTACGGCCTCTCCCAGCAGCTCGGGATCAGCGCCGCCGAGGCCGAGACCTACATCGAGGGATACTTCAAGCGCTTCTCCGCCGTCCGCGCCCATTTCGAGCGAACCCTCGCCGAAGCGCGCGAGCGCGGATATGTCACGACAATTCTCAACAGAAGGCGCTATCTGCCTGACATTTCATCGGAAAACAGGACCGCCCGAAACGCCGCTGAGCGGATGGCGGTGAACACGACCCTCCAGGGGAGCGCGGCCGATCTCATCAAGGCGGCCATGCTCACGGTCCAGGCGCGGCTGGATCGCGAGCAGCCGGACGCGTTAATGATCATGCAGGTGCACGACGAGCTGGTCTTCGAGGTGCCCGAGGGGGCCGTCGACCAGGTCATGTCTCTCGTGCGGGACGAGATGGAAAAGGTCTTCCCGCTGAAAGTGCCCCTGCGGGTGGACGTGCGGGCCGGGGCGAACTGGGACGAGGCTCACTAGGGGTATCACCCCGGCTTTCCTGGATTTTCTTGCGGGTGGGACCGAATACCACCTTGATGGAGGCGTCAACGCTGTGGCCAGGACACCGACCGGCGACCCATCCGATCTGGAGCTCGTGGAGCGTTGCCAGAAAGACGACGTGTCCGCATTCGAGGTGCTGGTGGAGCGATATCAGCAAAGGGCCGCCCGGCTCGCCTACCGCTACGTGAAGAACCAGGAGGACGCGCGCGACATCACCCAGGAAGCCTTTGTCAGGGTCTTCCGCTCAATCAAGGATTTCCGGAACGAGTCACAATTCTACACCTGGTTTTACCGCATCCTGGTAAACCTCTCTCTGGATCACCTGAGGCGGAACAAGATGGAGGCGTCCGAATACCAGGACGAGCTTTTGCTCCGAAGCCAGTCGGTAGCCGACGGGCAGCACAAAAAGACAAACCCGCGCGAGGAGCTCTGGAAGAAGCAGCGGGGAGAAGCGATTGGATCGGCCATCGCCTCGCTCCCGGAGGATCAGAAAACAACGGTGATCCTCCGCGAGATCGACGGGCTCTCCTACGAGGAGATTTCGCAGGTGACGAACGTGCCCATCGGCACGGTCATGTCGCGGCTCTACTACGCGCGGCGAAAGCTTCAGGAGAAGCTCAAAGACTATCTTGATTAATCAGAGGGAGAATGACATGGATCCCGAGGCAAGCTGCGTGGAGCGCGACGAGACGCTGAGCGCTTACGTGGACGGCGAGCTGGGGCAACGGGAGCGCCTGGATGTCGAAGCGCACATCGCGGGGTGCGCGCGCTGCCGCCGGGAAGTGGCCCGGTTCGGGCAGGTGGCGGCGCTGATCCGGCAGGCGGGCGAAGAGGAGATTGCCGGCTTTTCCGACGAAACGCTCTGGCCCGGCATCTCGAAAGAGATAGACTCCGCGGGCGGCCTTGGTCTTGGGCAGGCCTGGCGAAGCCGGGCGCCCTCCTGGGCGAGGCCCCTCTGGGTGCCTGTGGCGATCGCGGCGGCCCTGATCATCACGCTGGTTTTGCCTTTCATGCAGAACGGAGAGGGACTCCAGGCCGCGGACGCCGTCGTCGAGAGCGTTGACGAAGGGGATGTTATGGTTCTCCGGGAGGGAAAGGACACCATCATCATCTGGGTGTTCGATGATTGAGGGACCGAGCCTGTGAGGATAGGAGGGAGATCGTGAAGAAGAGGGGGGCGATCCTGCGCATACTGGCCACGGGATTTCTGGCCGTGTTTCTGGTTTCACCGTCGCTTGGCGCCGCGGCGGAAGTGACGGTCGAGGTCAGGATCATTCTCGCGTCGAACGACGGAAGCGGCATCGATCCCGCGCTGGGCGGTCTCGCGGGCAAGCTCTCGCGTTTCAAGTTTAATTCCTACCGGCTCCTGTCTGTCAGATCGATCACCGTAGAGCCGCCGGGAGGCGGGAGTGTGCCGCTTCCGGGCGGGAAGGCTCTCCAGATAACCGACACCGAGCGCGTGAAAAAACGCCTGAAGATGAACGTCTCGGTCGCTGACGTCGTGAGCACGCGCGTCTCGCTGAAGAAGAAGGGGACGGTCATGCTCGGCGGCATCAACCACGGCGGCGGTGAGCTCATCCTCGCAATCTCCGCGAAGTTCTAACCCGCGTCGCTATGGCCAGGGGAGGGCGAGGCTCTCGCCTAGCCGCGCGCTTTTTGTCATTGCGAGGAAGGCCGAAGGCCTGACGAAGCAATCCCCACCATAAAACCACGCCTTACCATTCCGAAGCGGGTCGTTTGGGGCTTCGTCTTCCCGTGCGGTTACTTATGCTCAGCGTGATCTTTGGCGGGCGCGGAGGAGGCCGAAGAGCAGGATGGCGAACAGCAGCACGCCGGGGAGGTTGAGCGCGGGGATGTTGCCGGGGAAGGACAATGGGTTGTTCGGATCGAAGCCTCCCACCTCCTCGCCGTCGCTGAAGGTGTCTCCGTCGGTGTCGAAGTTCAGGGGATCGGTGCCCGTATCCGAGGTGTTGACGTAGGTGCCGGTGTTGGTTTCGACGACGTCGAGAAGCCCGTCGTTGTCGTCATCGGTGTCGCAGGCGTCGCCCTGGGTGTCTCCGTCGAAGTTCTCTTGCAGGGGGTTGGGGGTGCTTAGGCAGTTATCGCAGAGGTCACCGACGCCGTCGAACTCCTCGTCCATCTGATCCGGATTCGTCAGGCCCAGGCAGACGTCGCAGACATCCCCCGCGAAGTCGCCGTCCGTGTCGGTCTGCGAGCCGTTCGCCACCCCGGGGCAGTTGTCGAAGTAATCGCTATCGCCGTCGCTGTCGAAATCGGTCGCGGTGTTCGTGAGGAAGTCGATGTTCGGCGTATTGTTCCCCGCGGTTACGGTGACGACGCTCTTCTCGGCCGGATTGTCGGTGGCACTCTCTCCCCCGCCGTTGTAGTACTCCGGCGGAAAGTTTCCCGAGAAAGAGCCCGACGCGATGATGTTGTTGAACGAGAACGGGTTCGGCGTCGTGCCGTTGAGCGGCTCCAGGATAACGAAATAGTCGCCCGGCGTGAGGCCCGTGATGATGTACCCGCCCGCCCCGATGTCGGTCGCCGCCTCGTCGACACTCCCCAGATCGGTCATCCGGCCGCGAATCGGAAACCTCGGGTTCGACTTCGGAACGGCGTAAACGTAACCGCCCCGGAATGTCTGGGCGGGACTGCTCCCCTTGAAGAGCTTCCCAGAGATGGACCCCAGTGTCGGCGGGGGGGTCGAGGGGGTCGCCGGGTAGTAGTACTGCACCCCCATGATGTCTTCCGCTTCGATGGTGCGCGCCTCGGTGCCGAAGGTGAAGGGAAACATCGTGGCCCTCACGGTGGTATCGGCGACCAGGCTCAGGTTCTGCAGCCGTCCGAAGAGCGGGCTGTGATCGAGGCCGAGGCAGTGGCCGATCTCGTGGGCCGCAACGCCTTCGATATCCTGGGTGCCGCCCGTGCCGTTGATCGAGAAGGTGAAGTCATCGCCGTTGAACGCGATGTCGCAGTCGGTGATGTTGCCGTTGATCGTGTTGAAGAAAAAGTTCGCCGTGGCCACCGTTGATGCGCTGAAATCGTTCCCCGGATCGGTCTCGGCGAAGTAGAGGATGTAGTCACCGTTGTTGATGAACCCCGCCTGTCCGGTGAATGAGCCGACTTGCGTGACACTCGAGGGGCAGAGATCGAGGGACGCCTCGGCGATGCCCGAAGCCGGCTTGTCCCAGCGGTCGAAGGCGGCGCGAATGGCGTCGGTGCCGTCCTCCTTCGGTGTGACGTCGAGTGTGCCGTCGACGTCGACGTCGAAGGTAATCTTGAAGAACGCGGTGCAGCCCATGAGCCCCCGGTTCAGGTGCAACTGGAGGTCGTTCGTCGATGCCACTTCAATAAAAGCATTCGCCGGCCCGGGCCGGAGATGCCCCGGCAGGAGGAGGGCGGCGGCCAACATTGCCGCAAGCGCTCCCGTGTGAAGCCGCGTCATCGGGCCTTCCCCAGACGGCGGACGACTTCATCGAGGGGCAGCGGCGGCGCGGCGCCTTGAACGATCGCGCCCGGCGGGAGGGGTTGGCCTTCCGTTCCCCAGGCCGGTCCCGGCGGCGTGACGACGTCGATCCCCCGCTCGGTATCCCGCGTGACGGCCATCTTTCCCTGGAACAGGCCCACCGGCCGCAGCGCGGATGCCCCGCGGGGCTCCGCCAGCAGAAGCACGCGCTCCCCCGGACGGAAAACCGCGGCGCCCGACTGGCGCATGCCTATCTCGCCCACCACGCCCCCGGGAACGACGATGGTGGCCGTTTTTCCACCTTTCCCCTTCAGATGGCGGTCAATTCGAATTCGAACGCGCGTCTGGATGAGACGGTGATCCTTGTCCCACCCCGCCCGGGTGCTCTCGACGGTGCCCACGAAGATGTCGGAGGCGCGCGCCTCCATCTCTTCGAGGGTGAGAGGGACGACCGTGGCGGCCGCCGCGGGCGCGGGCGTCATCGCCGGGAGGGCCAGAGAGAGGGCCAGGACGAAACAGGCAGTGTGCGTGTACGGGAGGCGTCGGATCATGCTGCAGCTGCTCCTTCGACAGACGGATGATATCGCCCGGGAGGGGGGAGGCGGCCTGCCGGCGGGGGAGGT
>CBDUXZ010000118.1:0-6406 GCA_965371325.1 uncultured bacterium
CAGTCGGCGACGAAGAAAAAACAGTCGTAGTTCTCCTGGAGCCGCACCCAGTTCTCGAGCGCACCGTGGAAGTGTCCGAGATGGAGCTTCCCGGTGGGACGCATCCCGCTCACGATTCGATCTTTGACCATCGACGCCTCAAAGACCTCCGTCAAGATCACCCGCCGGCAGCGCGGCCACCCCCGGTCGATCGCTCAGAAAAGGAGCGAGGGAAGCCCGATGAAAAAATCCCGGAGGGCCGAGGAAGCCGGAAACACGATATTGGCGAGCATCCGGTTCGTCGTCGGGATCAAAAAGAGAATCATCAACGGCAGAAAACCGAACTGCTCGAGCCGCATGAACCAGCCCGCGTAGGGCATGGGGAGAAGCGAAACGGCCACCTTGCTGCCATCCATGGGCGGGATCGGCAGCAGGTTGAAAATCGCCAGCATCACGTTGATCCGAATGCCCCAGTCAAGCATGAGAATGACGGGGCGCGCGAAACTGTTTATCTCGATCCCCTGTGGCGTAATCTGAACCGGCATTACCAGGAAGACCAGGTTCAGGAGCAGGCCGCAGGCCGCTGCGAGCAGCAGGTTCGTCACGGGCCCGGCCGCCGCCACGAGTCCCCAATGCTTCTTCGGGTCCCTCAGGTTCCGGGGATTGACGGGGACGGGCTTGGCCCATCCGATGATCGGGGCGCCCATCACCGCAAGCGCGATGGGCAGGATGAGAGTCCCTACCGGATCGATGTGAGGAACCGGGTTCAGGGTCAGCCGGCCCATCATCCGCGCGGTCTGGTCACCATAGCGCGAAGCCACCCAACCGTGGGCAACCTCGTGGCACGTGATCGCAAAAATGGCGGGGGGTGCCACAATGAGAATTGTGAGGATAATGTCCTGGAGGGCGATGATCTCCCTCCGATCCGGGCGCGCCGCGGGGGAGGCGCGGCACGCCGAAGCATCCGGCCGGGCGCGCCAAAGTTATTGGAATTGCAGATATTTAACAGAGCGCCTTCGGCCTGTCAACGAGACTTATTCGCTTCGAGGAGCCTCCGCACCCGCGCGATTTCTTCCCTCTGCGTGGTGATCACCCCGTCTATGCGCGCATCGCGCAGGCTTCGCAGGGCGGCACCCAGAAGCGGCCCCTCGCTCATCCCGAGATCGATGAGATCGCCGCCCACGAGCACGGGTTTTACATGCCGCCACTCGGTGATGAATCGGGAGACGGCGCGCTTCACCCCCTCCGCCTCCGAGAGCGCCATGAGCCAGAGTAGCCCCTCGATGGAAAGGGGGCGCAACGCGGCGGCGATGGCGCTCGGCGGGCCGTCCTTCCGCTTCCCGAGCGCCTCGAGCGCCTCCGAAGCGCCACGGCCCGCCTCTTCGATGCGTCGGGCCAATCCCCCGCGGATCCCGAGGCGCGACTCGAGTTTTCCCGTCGCCGAGGCATCGAGGCCCGCCGTCAGGGCCAGCCAGGCGGGTATCCACGCCGTTACGCGCTCCTCCGTGTAGAGAAGCCTGAACCATCCGAGCGCCTCGGCGACGTTCTCAAGCCGTCTTTCCCCGGTCGCGCCCAGTGCGAGGGACGGCTCGAGCGCACGCAGGAGGCCCTTGGCCTCGAGCCGCCTGAGGATGGCCGCGGGGCGCGGCTCCTCGAGCGTCCGGACGAGCTCGTTCAGAATGCGCCCGCCCGACACCCCCTCGAGATGGCGCACCGCGGTCGCGAAAAGGCGCTCCGTGAACTTGCCCACCCGGAAGTGAAAGCGCTGCTCGAAGCGCAGCGCGCGGAACGCACGCGTGGGATCCTCCACGAAGGAGAGGCCATGCAGCACCCGGATGCGCCGTTCCTTGATGTCGCGCTGGCCGCCGAAGAAATCGAGAAGTTCACCGAAACTGCCGGGAGAGAGGTTGACGGCGAGGGTGTTGATCGTGAAGTCGCGCCGGTAGAGATCGCGCCTCAGCGAGCTGCGCCCAACGGCCGGAAGCGCGCCCGGGTACTCGTAGCGTTCCTTGCGCGCGGTGGCGACATCGATGTGACAGGCCTCGCCTCCGCCGGGCAGATCAGAACGGCCGGGGAGAAGAATGCTCGCGGTGCCGAACATCTCGTGGGTCCGTGCGCGTCCGCCGAGACAAGTCGCCAGGCTTCGCGCCAGCGCAATGCCGTCCCCCTCGACCACGATATCGATATCGTAGTCCGGTACGCCGAGCAGAAGATCCCGCACGAACCCCCCCACCACGAAGGTAGGCGCCCCGTTCTCCACCGCCACGATGCCGATCGATCGGAGTATCTCCATCACAGGACCGGGCAGCCGCTCCTCCATGATGCGGCGCAGGGGACGGCGCAGGGGATCACGCACCTCTGCCTCTCCCGACTCCCCTTCCCGGGGCGGGGGGAGAAGCCCGATGAGCTCCTCCCGCGCCCGGGCCTCGTGGAAGAGATCCTGGCGCGTCACCACACCCGCCAGCGCGCCCTCCTCGAGGATCGGCACAAGGCGCTGGTGATGCTCCAGCATCGCATAGGCGATCTCCTCGATGTGGGCGTCCGGACCGAGGGTCGCGAACTCGGTGCTCATGTATTGCGCGACGGGCGCGGCGCCCAGCTCGTGGTGGAGGGCGCGGTCGGTCGTCTGCCGGGAGATGAGACCGAGGATCCTCCCCTTCGCGACAACCGGAACCGTGTCGAAGTGCTCGCGCGCAAGGAGCGCGCCGACTTCGGCCATGGGGGTCTCCGGTGGAACGCTCCGAACATTCCCCGTCATGCAATCCCGCGCTCGGGTGGCCGGTTCAACATGGCTGCGGAGCGCCTCGAGAAGCGCATCGCGCACCTCGACCAGCGAGCGTCCCTTCACCGATGCGGCCGCTGCGGCAGGATGGCCGCCTCCACCCAGCGCGGAGAGCGTTTGCGCCGCGTTCACGGCCGGATCGCGGCTGCGGCCCGCGACGAACACGCGGTCGGCCATGCGCGCGATGGCGAAGAAGGACCGCGCGCCCAGAATCCCCGCGGCCCGCGTTGCCAGATTCCCAAGTCCGGAAACGTGCATCTCGCGGGAAGCCTGTGCGAGAACAACGTCGGCGCCGTGCACGTTCACATGGGTGGCTCCCTGGAGCAGATCGTCCAGGAGCGCTATCTGGGCGGCATCGAAATCACCCGGAAGGTAGCGCGTGACAACGTCGAGGCTGGCCCCCGTGCGAAGCAGCCGCGCCGCTGCCTCGCAATCTTCCGGCGTCGTCCCGTCGTGGGTGAGGCATCCCGTTTCCTGGTAGAGACCCAGCAGGTAGAGTGTCGCTTCCGTGGATGAAACCGGAAGATCCCGCTCCTCCAGAAGCTCCAGCATGAGCGTGGTGTTCGCACCGACGGGCCGCGACACCTCCACCGTGCCGCGCAACCCGTCGGGAACCGGCGGGTGATGATCGTAGAGGTGAATCTCCACCTCCGGGCGCCGGGCCACACTTTCAAGCGGGCCGAGGCGCTCCGCTTTGCGTGCGTCGACTACAATGAGGCGCCCGATGGCGTCTCGATCGAGCTCGCGCAGGGTGATGATCGGCAGGTCGGGAAGATGCCCGGCCGCGATGAACTCGCGCAGGGCTTTTTCCTGCGCGCCGGGAAAAACCACTTTGGCATCGGGATAGAGCTTATGCGCGGCGGCCATGGATGCGAGCGCATCGAAGTCGGCTTCGATGTGGCAGGTGATGACGTCCACGGCGCCTCACTTCCCCCGGGGGTGTATCTCCCGGATGACGTGGCGGAGCCGTTCCGGATCGACGTGGGTGTAAATCTCGGTGGTGGAGATGTCGCTGTGCCCCAGAAGCGTCTGCACCACACGGAGATCCGCGCCGCGTTGAAGGAGGTGCGTCGCGAAGGAGTGGCGCAGGGTGTGCGGCGAGAGTTTGCGCCGCACGCCCGCCGCACGCGCATACTTGCGCAGCAACACCCAGAAGGCCTGGCGCGTCATGCCGCCGCCTCGGTTGGTCACAAAGACCGCCTCGCTCTCGCGATCCCTGAGGATCAGGCGCCGCCCCCGGTCGAGATAGTCGGAGAGCCGCTGGACGGCGATATCCGAAAGCGGCACCGCCTTCTCCTTTCCCCCCTTCCCCATGACACGCGCGAAAGCCGAGTCAAGCTTCAGATCGCGCATCTTGAGGGAGACAAGCTCGGAAACACGAAACCCCGTGGCATAAAGCGTTTCGAGCATGGCCCCGTCGCGAAGGCCACGCGGCGTGCTGGTGTCGGGCGCGGCGAGAATCGCCTCCACCTCCTCGAGGGAAAGAACCTTGGGAAGATTCCGCCCCCGACGGGCCGGAGCGATGTCTTCCGTGGGATTCGACCGCGCCTCGCCCGCCGCCTGAAGGTAGGCGTGCAGCCGGCGGATCACCACGAGATTGCGCTCCACGGAGCGCGGCGAAAGCCCGTCGCGAATGAGCGTCGCCAGGTAAATCGAGATCAGATCTGGTGTGGCGCGGACCGCATCGGAGCGGCGGGAGACAAGGAAACGCGCGTAGCGTGTGAGATCACGCCCGTAGGCATCGAGGGTGTTTCGCGCAAGCCCCTGCTCGATGGCCGCGTGATTCATGAAGGCGTCGATCTGCGCGTCGATGCCTTTCATCGGAACTCCTTAGTGGTCAATGACCTCAAGCAGGCGTCTGCGAATTCTTTCGAGATGCTCCTCGTCTTCGATTTTCTTCCTGTCGAGGCCCTTGACGTAGAAGACGTCGTCAACATTCCCGCGCCTGGTCGAGATCCGGGAAACGTAGATTCCCAGATCAAGCTCCTGAATTGCGTGTGTAATTTCGTAGAGCAGTCCCACGCGGTCGTTCCCGTCAATGTCGATGACCGTGTAAAAGTCCGACGTCTCGTTGTCGATCTCCACCCTGGCCGGACGGTGCGGAACGGTGCGCTCCACATACTTCGGCGGGGGCCGCTTTCGCGCGACGATCGCCCCGACCTCTTCGCGGCCCCGCAGAACCGAATCGAGATCGGTGCAGATGGCCTCCCACTTCTCCTTCTTCAGAACGGGGCCCCAGGTCAGCGGATCGTGCACCTGGTAAATGTCCATGGCGGTGCCGTCCAGGGTTGTGAAGACCGAAGCTGAAATTATGTTCGCATTGTTCGCGGTCATCACGCCCGCAATTTTCGAGAACAACCCCTTCGAGTCGGGTGCGCAAACGATAAAGGTGGAGGTCCCGCGCTTGGCCTGGTGCTTCAGATCGTAGGTGAAGGGCTTGTCTCCGAGATCGCACCAAATCCGAATGCAGCGGGCAATGCGTTGCGGGCCGAGGGAGACGAAAAACCGGTTGACCATTTGGGAGAAGAAACGCTCGACTTCGGCTTCTGGCACCTCGCCGGCGAGAAGCTCTTTCGTTGCGGCCCGGCGCTCCAGCGCGAGCTCGGTATCGTCCACCTCCAAGGTCCCGCGCTCGAGCATATCCCGGGTACGCTCATAAAGAAGCTCCAGCAGGCTTCGCTTCCACTCCGTCCAGACGTCGGGGGCCACCGCTCTGAGATCGGCGAAGGAGATCAGGTAGAGGAGCGCCAGGTTTTCGAGGTCCCCGCAGCGCCGGGCCAGATCGGCGGTCAGCCGGAAGTCGTTCAGGTCGCGCCGGAGCGCATAGCGGACCATGAGGAGATGGTTCTCCACGAGGAATACGATCCGCTCGGTTGCCTCCTCCGAGAGGCCCATGCGCGAGCAAACGTCGTAGGCGCAGGCCTTGCCCCGCAGGTGGTGATCCTTGCCATGCCCCTTTCCCACGTCGTGCAGGATGAGCGCCAGGTAGAGCTCGTGGGGACTCTCGAGGAATTTCATCAGCCCCCGCAGCGGTTCGAATTTCTCGCCAAGATCACCCGCATCAAGCTTGATCAACTCCTGGATGGCCATCAGGCTGTGCACGTCAACCGTGTAGACGTGGAACGCGTCGCGCTGAACCTTGCAGACGACGCGGCCGAACTCGGGAATATAGCGGCCCAGAACGCGCGTATCGTTCATCAGCGTAAGGATCCTGAAGACCTCCTTGCCCTCGTTCAGTATTCGGATGAAGGTGTCGCTGACCTCACGGCTCTGCCTGAACCGGCGATCGATGAGCCTCAGGTTCTCGCGTACTCTGCCGAGCAGGGCCGAAGAGAAATCGATCTCGTGCTTTTGCGCCAGTTCGAAGGCCTCCATGAGGGCCTCGGGCCGCTTCTCGAAAACATCATTCTTGTCAAGGCTGAGTTCCCCTTCGTAAATCTTGAAGCCGGGCGCGATCACCCGCTGCCTGAATCTGGAAATGATCGGGGTGAGGGCGCCCCCCTGAAGCGCGGTCGCACGGTCGACGATGCTCGTCGAGCAGTCGAGAATGTTGCGGGCGTGCAGATAGTAGTGCTGCATGAACCGCTCATCCGGCTGCTGGCGGCCGTTGGTGCGGTAGCGGAAATCCTTGGCGATCTGATCCTG
>CBDUXZ010000119.1:0-6377 GCA_965371325.1 uncultured bacterium
GGAAGGATCGGCAGGTCGATGAAGATTGAACTGGCAGCCCTCCCCGCAGGCCGGAGGGCGCTCCCGATCTTTCCGAGAGCACGCGAGAAGAAGGGCCCGTAGAGGAGAGAGAACGTAAACAGATAGGCGATGAACCAGAGATGGCCCCAGCTGAAGTACTCGAGACGCGTGAAAAAGCCAGGCAGAAAGTCGAGGAAAGCCTGGTCATAGTTTTCCAGGTGCCCGAGGCCGTGGAAATTCAGGTTCTGGCCGCCACGAAGCTCGATGTACTTGATTGGAGGCATCAGCACGAGACATCCGAACACGAGAGGCACGAAAAGCCGCCGAACACGTTCCCGGTAGAACCCCCTCGCGCTCCGCCGCGAGAGGGAATGCAACACAGACCATCCCGCAAGAAGAAAAAAGAGCGGCATGTGCCACTGGGCGATGAAGCCCGCGAGAATGCCGAGGGCTTCGGATCTCTCGGCGTTGGCTACGTGATAGAAGGGGAAGGGGGCGAAGACCATCGCGCTGTGGAAGACGAAAAGCGTGTAGGTCGCAAGAATACGGAGGAAATCAATATCGGGTCGTCGATGGGGGGGTAGACTGCTCATGAATGCTTCTCCTTCATAAGGCCGTACACCAGTATCTGAACGAGTGTGTCTTCGACGGTGCTCTCTTCCATGACCTGCGGCGAAGGATCCCAGTGGCGGTGAATAGCGAACAGGACGACGGTTTCAAGAACGACGCGTGCCGCGACCGGGGGGTCGGGGATCGGACGAAGAAGTTCTCGCCGGCGCCGATCCTGCAGGTACTCCGTGAGGCGCACCATGAGATCGCGGCGGCCGCGTTTGAACCAGATTGCTGCCAGCTCGGGGTAGTCCGAGGCGCAGCGATCCACGAGTTTGATAGCGCGACGGTTCCGGTAGAGGTTCCGGTAGAGGCCGCGGACAATACCCTCGAACTCTGCCTGGGCGTCCGTGACACGGCGCCGTGCGAGCGCTTCATCGAGGGCCGGGAACCGTTGTTCGCCGGCGATCCGCTTTTCCACCATCGCAATGGTCGCGCCCGGTGCGGGCGTCGGAACCGGGAGGGCCGGGCGAGCCCAAGGAAGCTTTCCGGCCTGGGCGCACTGGAGAACGAGATCGAAGAGCGCCTCCTTGCTCTCGACGTAGAGGTAGAGCGTGCCGGGGGCGATACCCATGGCCTTTGCAACATCGGCCATCTGTGCACGCCGGTAGCCGAGAGCCGTGAAAACCGCCGTGGCGCTCTCGACGAGGCGTTCAATCCTGTCTTCGGGTCGCTTTCTGGACATGAAGATGATTATAAATGAATAGTTCATTCAGTCAAGAGAAAAACGAAAAAACAAGAAGCCCGCGGGAAATGCATAACCACCTGTATTGAATGATGTTTTCGACGAACGGGGACCGGGCTGGGAATTCACCCCTTCCACTGGGCGGGCGCAAGCGGGGCGAGCGTGAGGGCGTGGATATCTCTTCTGAGAAGGGCGGCGAGGGCCTCGTGCACCAGGCGGTGCCGGGCGATGGGCGGCAGGTTCTCGAAACGCGCGCTGACAATCGTCACCCGGTAGTGGCCACCCCCGGAAGCGGCGCCGGCATGCCCCGCGTGCTGAGCGCTCTCGTCGTGAATCTCCAGATGAACCGGCTGGAACTGCTCCTCCAGTATCCTCCCGATCTGATCCGCGGTGCTCTCCACTCGCTTTCTCTCCTTTCGATTTGCCCGGCAGCCCTCGTCAGTCGCTCCGGTCCGTGATGGGGTAGCGCCCCGCCCCCTCCCGCGTGGGCTGGGTAAGCATGCGGTCGAGTCGATACTCCGCAGGGTCGCGGAACACCTCGATCCCGATCTTCATCTCCGTGTGGCCGTCCTGCGGCTGATCGCGGTAGGTGCCAAGCAGGCGATCCCACCAGGGGAGACTGAAGCCGAAGTTGCTGTTGGTCTCCCACGCGTAGACCGAATGGTGCACCCGATGCATGTCGGGTGTGACAACGAACCATCGGAGAAGGCGGTCGATCCCGGTGGAAATCCGCACGTTCGCATGATTGAAGAGGGACGTTCCATTCAGAAGAATTTCGAAGATCAACACGCCCAGCGCTGGTGGGCCGAGGGCCGCGATAAATGCGATCTTGATGATCATCGAGAAGAGAATTTCGATGGGATGGAAGCGGCCTCCGGTGCTGACGTCGAGGTCAATGTCGGCGTGGTGCATTCGGTGCAGGCGCCAGAAGGCGGGTACCGCATGAAACATCACGTGCTGCAGATAGATGGCGAGATCGAGAAGGATGACGGAGCCGGCGACAGTAAGCCAGCCGGGCAGGGAGAGATTGTTAAACAATCCCCAGCCGCCGGATCGCGCGATGAGGGCTGTGCCTACAGCGGCGGTCGGAAAGAGAAAGCGCAACAGAAGCGTGTTCAGGGCAAGGACGCCCAGGTTGGAGGGCCATCGGATGCCCCGGGAAAGCGACTGCCCGCGCCGCGGAAGGGCCGTCTCCCAGATCGCCATCGATGCAAAAATACAGATGAAGATGGCAAGGCGAAGAAGGGCCTCGTTTTCCGGCAGGTCGTTGCTCATGAGGGCGCTCCCATCGTTGCTTCCCTCCGCCTACAGCAGGCCGGGCGCCGTGAACGGTATCACGTTGCCATCGCCAGGAAAGCCCTGAGAGCATCGCAATAGCGCCCGGGCTGCTCCAGCTCCGGAAAGTGTCCCGCTTCCTCGAACTCCAGATAGCTGCCGTTTGGTAGGTGCACGAGCGTCGATCGCCGGTCGGTGTGGCGATGGGTCCGGTCTTTCATACCCCAAAGCAGGAGCGCACTCTGCTCCAGCGAGCCGAAGATTGGTTCGGGCTCCACCGCCAGTTTCTGGAATGCCGTGGCGAGGGTGTAGGCGGCGCCCCGATCGAATCCCGTCTGGGCCACGCGGTCGAAGCGTGAGGCAACCCCGGCGTCTGGCGTCGCCATTCGGTACCACCCGCGGGCGACCTTGCGTCTGCCGATCGCGAGGAGCAGCTGCCCGAGCAGAGGTGTTCCCAGCCTTCCCCCCGGATCAACGCGGCGGCACCACTTCATCTGCTCGGCCCAGGAGGGTGTTTGAGAAAGTGCCAGATGCGAGACAAGATCGGGCTGCTCGGAAGCCAGCTTGAGACCGATCTGTCCGGACACGCAGGAGAAGGCAATGACATAGGGACCCGCATCCAATGTTCGCAGCACCGATTCGACGACGCGTGTCTGGCCTCCGAGGGAGAAGTCGAAGCTTCGCCTCGGCCTGGAAAAGCCGAAGCCGGGCAGCTCGAGACAGAGAACCCGGAAGTCGGTTGCAAGAAGATCGAAGATTGCGTCGTAGTGCTCGATAAGGTTTGGCGGGTCCGGTGTGAATACGATGGTGACGGGCCCGTCGCCGAGGAGTCTCTGCCGGATGAGCGCATCGTCGACTTCGAGATAACGCATGCCATTTCGGCTGAGAGTGTCCTCGTTCCGCGCGATTCGCGAGCGGTCTCGTCCGAGGAGAAGCCTATCGATCCATGCGCCGTCCATGGGTGGTCCCCAAGTTCGTAATTTCCGGCGGCGGTGAGCGCACCCGCCTCTCCACGACCGCCATGTATGTTAGCACCCGTGCGCGCACGCGGCGTGGCCCGATCAATGCGCCCCGATGCTCGGGGCGGCGCACGGTTTTCGTTGACGAGGCGAGACAGATTTGGGAGACTTCGCCGGCCTCGGGTACGCGTGCTGCATCGAAACGAAGCTTGGCGCGATTCGGAGGCGTCGGGCGGGTGAGATTTCATTGAACGACGGGAGGCGGCATGCGCGGTTCTGGTTCCGGCCCGGCCGGGTTCGTCCTGGACAACACCACACGGCACGGCCCGGGCTCGGCGGGCATCCTGATCCTGCGGATCGGTGTGGGCGGGATGCTGCTCTTCGGCCACGGCTGGCAGAAGCTCTTCGGCTTTGCCGAGAAGGCGGGCGTTTTCCCCGATCCCCTGGGGGTCGGAAGCGCCGTGAGCCTGGGGCTCGTCGTATTCGCCGAGTTCTTCTGCGCAATCGCGCTGATTCTCGGATTTGCGACGCGGCTGGTGGCCTTCCCCCTCGTGATTAACATGCTCGTGGCCGCGATCGTCATCCATAGCGACGATCCCTGGGGGAAGAAAGAGTTCGCGCTCCTGTACGCCGTACCCTTCATCACGCTACTTTTTGCGGGTGGTGGAAAATATTCCCTCGATGCGATCGTCTGGCCCCGCACCATCGGAAAATAGCCGAGCCGGCTAAACAGGCATTACCCCCCTGACAGAATGAGCGGACCTGAACCCTTCTCACCGTTCCGGCATCAGTGAAGGGGCAGGTGTGTCTCCCGGAAAACGAGTAGGAGGAAGAGAAATGGCTTCACCCCCTGATTGTTCTACGCTGGATGTCGAAAGTGCGGTGCGTGAGCGATATGGGTCGGCGGCCCGGGAGCGCGAGGAGGCGCTCTGCTGCCCGGTGGAATACGACCCCCGACACCTCGATGCCATCCCCCAGGAGGTACTCGAGCGGGACTACGGCTGCGGCGATCCGTCGCGTTACCTGAAAGAGGGAGACGTGGTTCTCGATCTGGGGAGTGGTGGCGGCAAGATCTGCTTCATCGCTTCGCAGGTTGTGGGCAGGAAAGGGCTCGTCGTCGGTGTCGACATGAACGACGAGATGCTCGCCCTCGCCCGGAGGTCGGCCCCCGAGGTCGCGGAGCGAATTGGCTACGCGAATGTGACCTTCCACCGGGCACGTATCCAGGATCTCGCGCTCGATCTCGATCGCCTGGAGGCCCGGTTGAAAGAGAACCCCGTGATGAATGTCCGTGAGCTCGCCGGTCTCGAAGAGTACGCGGAACGGATGCGGCGCACGGAGCCGCTCATCGCCGATGACTCGGTGGATGTCGTAATTTCGAACTGTGTATTGAACCTCGTCCGGGACGCTGACAAGTCATGGCTTATCCGCGAGATCTTTCGCGTGGTCAAGCCAGGCGGGCGGATCGCCATTTCGGACATCGTGAGCGACGAGATCGTCCCCGATCAGCTAAAGGCCGACCCCAAACTCTGGAGTGGATGCATCGCGGGCGCATTCCAGGAAGACGAACTCCTGCGCCGCCTGGAAGATGCCGGCTTCTACGGGATCGCCCTTGATAGCTGGAGTGACACGCCCTTCAGTGTCGTCGAGGGGATCGAGTTCCGCGCTGTCACGATCACGGCCCGGAAGGGGAAGGAAGGCCCCTGCTACGAGGGGAATCACGCGATCATCTACAAAGGGCCGTGGAAACAGGTGGAGGATGACGACGGCCACCTGCTCCGGCGGGGTGAGCGGACGGCGGTCTGCGCGAAGACCTTCCGGATTTATTCGCAGCCCCCGTACTCTGGGCACCTTATTCCCGTTCCACCCCGTGTCGAGGTGCCCGAAGGCGAACAGAAGGCCTTCGACTGCGGCCGAACCGCGCCGCGTCACCCCAGGGAGACCAAGGGCGCGGGCTATGACGAAACTTCTGAGGGGAGTGGCGGCTGCTGCCCGCCCGGAGCCGCCTGATCGTGGGTGAATTGCTCGTCCTGTCGGCGCTTCTTCTGGCTTTCTCCAACGGCGCCAATGACAACATGAAGGGTGTGGCGACCCTCTACGGCGCCGGTTCGCTCTCCTACCGCGGCGCGCTCAGCCTGGCGACGCTCTCTACCGCGATGGGCTCGCTCCTGTCGGTCCCTCTGGCAATGGGCCCCGTGAAGGTTTTCGCAGCGAAGGGGCTGGTACCCGAAAACGTCCTTGACGTGTCTTTTCTCGCTTCGGTGGCGTTGGGCGCGGCGGTTACGGTGCTCGTTGCGACCCGCGTCGGACTTCCAATCTCGACCACCCACGCCCTGGTTGGCGCGCTCGCCGGCGCCGGAATAATCGCCGCGGGGCCGAAGGTCAATTTCGCGGCGCTTGGCGGGCTCGTCCTCCTTCCGCTTCTCGCGAGCCCGCTCATGGCGCTTCTTCTTGCGCGCGGTACCTACCGCGCATCCCGCGATGCAGGCGAGCGGCTCGGTGTGGAGATGACTTCCTGCGTCTGCGTGGGGAAAGAGTGGGTGCCCGTCGGATCGCCAGCGGCGGCGGTACAGCTTCAGCTCTCCGTCGGTGTCGGGAACGACCCCGAGTGCAGTGATCGGTACATCGGCAGGATTGCCGGCATCTCCGCCCAGCGGCTTGTCTCGGCCGGTCACATTGTGAGCGCCGGGCTCGTCGGCCTGGCCCGCGGAATGAACGACACGCCCAAGATTCTCGGCCTCATCGTCGGGGCCTCCGTGCTCAGCCCTCTCCACGGCGCAGTCGCGATCACCGCCGCGATGGCCCTCGGGGGACTTCTCGCCGGGCGCCGGGTCGCCGTGACGATGGCA
>CBDUXZ010000120.1:0-6372 GCA_965371325.1 uncultured bacterium
TATGGCCCCTGTCCGGCGCACCGGCGAACCTTCAACGGCGTTCTTCCCTGACACTCTTCTGAAAAAACTCCCTCAGAACGGGGGTGCATTCCGCCCCGGAGCGAGCCGTGACCCGCGCTCGCAGGCAAACGGGCCTCCTCGGCGAAGAGAGGGCACGGACGGCGCTCCGCCGGGCCGGCTATCGCATTCTTGCGCACAACTACCGCTGCCGGTACGGGGAGATCGATGTTGTGGCCGAGGAAGGGGAGACGATTGTATTCATCGAGGTGAAGGCCCGGCGGGGCGTGTCACACGGCGACCCGGCGCAGGCGGTAACCCGGAGGAAGCAGCGTCGTATCGCTCGGACGGCCCTGCAATACATGGCGGCCAATCAGATGCTGGATCGCAGGGCGCGCTTCGACGTGGTGACGCTCTTGGCGGAGCCGGGCGGCTGGCGTATCGAGATTCTTCGGGACGCGTTTCAGGTTGAGGGATGACCGGGGAGCCGCTGTTCAGCCGAAGAAAACCTGGGCCACTTCGTAAAGACGGGGATCGAGCGTCTTTAACTCGGACACGGCCTCCGAAAGATCGACCGCGACAATCTCGTTTCCTTTCAGCGCTGCCATTTTCCCGAATTTCTCGTCCTTCACCAGGTCGGCTGCGAAAACCCCGTACCGCGTGGCCAGCACGCGATCGAAGGCGGAAGGGGAGCCCCCGCGCTGGACGTGCCCCAGGGTGGTTACCCGCGTTTCGAAGCCGGTCCGGCTCTCGATCTCATTGGCCACGACGTTACCGATGCCGCCCAACCGCTCGTGGCCAAAGGCGTCAAGCCCCTTCTGCTCGGCCACGGTGTCGTTGCCCGCAGGCTTGGCCCCCTCCGCGACCACGATAATGCTGAAATTCTTCCCCTTCACGTGCCGGGAAATGATGAGAGAGCAGACGTCTTCGAGAACGATCGGAAACTCCGGAACGAGAATAGCGTCCGCGCCGCCCGCGATACCGGCGTAGGTGGCGATCCATCCCGCATGGCGCCCCATGACCTCGACGACTATAACGCGGTTGTGGCTCTCGGCGGTCGAGTGGAGCCGATCGATCGCCTCGGTGACGATACCGACGGCCGTGTCGAATCCGAAGGTGAGGTCCGTTCCGCCGAGATCATTGTCGATGGTCTTTGGAACACCCACCACCGGAAGCCCTCGCTGATAGAGGCTGTTCGCCACGCCCAGGGTGTCTTCGCCGCCGATCGCGACCAGGGCGTCAAGCTCCAGTTTTCTAAAGTTCGCCTCCACTTGTTCGGCACCATCGTGCATCTTGATAGGATTGGTTCGGGAGGTTCTGAGGATGGTTCCGCCGACGTGAAGAATTCCCGCCACCGCCTCGCGCGAGAGCTCTCGCGTCTGGCCGTTCATAAGGCCGCGCCACCCCTCGAGGATACCCACCGACGTGTACCTGTGTTGCGAAGCGCGACGCACGATGGCTCGGATCGCTGCGTTGAGACCCGGACAATCGCCTCCGCCGGTCAAAATTCCCACACGCTTCATGGATCCTCCTTCACGGATGCGGCGCCCCGGGCGCCCCGCATCGAAGCGTTCATTAGCCCGGGGGATGATATCACCTCCCCCGCCCGGGAGAAGGCTGTGTTAACATCCCGCGCTCACCGGTTTCAACAATCCAGGCCGGGGTGCCTCGATGAGTGATCGCGCCGTGGGGGTCTTTTACGTCGTCGCCACGCCCTTGGGCAATCTGGAAGATGTCTCCCGGCGCGCCCTCCGGGTGCTGGGCGAGGTGGATTTCATTGCCGCGGAGGACACCCGGCGCACCCGCAAGCTTCTCTCCAGCTTCGAGATTCCCGCCCCGGCGCTCCTCTCCTGTTTCGTGGCGAACGAGGCCCGCCGGGCGGCGGAAATCGGGAGACGCCTCGGGTGCGGGGAGGACGGCGCCCTGGTGACCGACGCCGGAACCCCGGGGATTTCCGATCCCGGCGCCAGGATTGTTCGCGCAGCCCTCGGGGCCGGCGCGAGGGTCATTCCGGTGCCGGGCCCCTCCGCTCTCACGGCCGCGCTGTCGGCCTCGGGCTTCCCCGCCGACCGGTTCCTCTTTCAGGGTTTCCTGCCGTCCAGCAAGCAGGGGCGTTCGGCGAGGCTGCGTGCGGCTGCGGAGGCGGAGGAGACGGTCGTGATCTTCGAATCTCCGCGCCGCGTCGGGGCCATGCTGCGCGAGCTCGCGCGTTGCGCGCCCGATCGCCCTGCGGCCGTCTTTCGGGAGGTGACCAAGCGCCACGAGGAGTCGCACCGTGGCACCCTCAAGGAGGTGGCTGAGCGCGTGTCGGGCGCTTCGACCCGGGGCGAGTATGTCATCGTTCTCGGTCCCGCAGCCGCTCCCGGTCAGAGGCCGACGAGCGCCGACATCCGGGAGGCGATGGCGCTCCGGCTGCGCGAAGGTGGCGCGCTTGCCGAGGCCGCGCGGGACGTGGCCCGGATGCTGGGTGTTTCCCGAAGGGCGGCCTACCAGGCCGGCCTTCGGATGCGGGACGAGGGGGGGGAGAGGTGAAGCACGGCAGTCCGCGCCGCACCAGGTCCCTCCTGAAGAACCTTGGCCTCTCCGTCGTGAGCCTTCTCGTCTTTCTCATTCTCGCGGAAGCGCTCGTGAGCGTGCTGGAGAGCGGCGAGAAGGTCCACCGCCCGGGCGTGCGGGACGCCATTACGGGATTCAGGCTTCGCCCCGACAACTCCTACACCGAAGTGGGCGGGGCGGAAGTTCGAACCAACAGCCGGGGGTTCAGGGACAACGAGGTGCCGTCGAAGCGACCCAGCGGCGGGATTCGGATTCTCGCCGTCGGCGATTCGTCGACCTTCGGCTACGGCGTTCTTCGTGAAGAAACCTACGTTGAGCGCCTGGAGCGCGGTCTCCAAGCGCGCTTCCCCGACAAGCCCGTGGAGGTGATCAACGCGGGTACGCCCGGATGGAGCAGCGCGAGCGGGGCGGCCTTTCTGGCGGGGGAGGGGCTCTCCTGGAATCCCGACCTGGTCATCGTGAGCCTCGGCTACAACGAGCAGCTCGGCTCCGGCCCGGGCGCCCCACATTATGATTATGATCCGCAACAAAGGCGCGTTCTGTTCCACCCCCTGGGCGTAACCGTTAGGGACCTCATCAGGCCCGCTCCCGAAATAGAAGGCAGAGAAGAGGTTTTTTCGGATCGGTTCAACGCGTTCCCCAGGCGCCTCAAACTCTACGCCCTGACGGAACGGATGCTGCACGCCTCTCGCCAGGGGCTTGCGCGCATGATCGGCCATCTGAAGTCGAGCGGCATCGCTTCGCGGGTTTTGCGGGGAGCCTACCAGCGGGATCCTGAGCGCATCTACGCGCCCTTGCGCGTGGCCGTGAAGGGAAACCACGTGATGGAATCCTACGCGGCGAACCTGGAGGCGATCGCATCAATCTGCAGGGATGCGGGCGTCCCCGTCGTTTTCCTGCTGCAGCCCCGCCGGGCCTTTCGGGAGTTTGTCGACTTTTTACCCGAGGTCGATCGCGCGGCGAACCTCGAGGGTCTCGCCCTCCTGCGGGCGGGAAATCCGCAAAAAGCCGTCGCGATACTTGCTCCCAGGAATGCCGCCAGGCCCCAGGATGCCGTGACCGCCTACCACCTCGGCATCGCTTACCACCTCGAAGGCAAAAATGCCGAAGCGCGCGCCCATCTTGAGCAGATCGTTTCGATCCGCTCTTTCACCCTGAACGCGATAGTGCTCATGACCGCCGGACGTCTGGGCGTCCCCGTGATCATGGCGATCCTCCCCCTCGCCGGAAGCGAGAGCGGGGCGCTCTTCTTCCCGGATCGCTACCACGTTACCGCGTCGGGTTACGCGTTCATCGCGTCGGAGGTGGAGAAGTTTCTGGATGAAGAGGCTGTTCTGGACGCCGCGATCGCGCAAGGTGAATAGTGTGGGCTGCGGATTAGCTGACGACTTCGCTCTCGCGCCAGCGCAGCGGACGCAGGGTGCGCGCGAAGCCCCAGATCCACGCCACGTCCTGGCCCTGGGGCAGGAGAACCGAGAAGAGCGGAATGCCCGTGCGGCGGCGGAAAATAGTCAGCGTGACGATGGCGTGGGCCGTGTAAGCCACACTGGAAGCCACTGCTGCGCCCACGATGCCGTAAGCGGGAATAAGCAGGAGGTTTAGCGGCAGGTTCACGGCCAGGGTGACCATGGCGGCCCGGGCGTTCAGGCCCGGCTCTCCGAGGCCGGCAGTGAAGTAGCGCGAAAGCAACCGCGAGATGGAGAGCGCGTAGATACCGGGCAGGAGCGCGACGAAAGCCGGCGCCGCTGGAAGATACGCCTCCGAGAAGATGATCCGGATAGCCGTCGGCGCGAGCGGCATGGCCATGAGGATGCCGGCGCCCACCAGGAACGAAACAACGCGGGTGGTCCGTGCGGAATCTTCGGCGCCGCGCATCGGCACGATCTTGGCGATGCGGGGGGCGAGAACGGTACTCACGGCCTTCGGCAGGTAGAGGAACATCTCGGCGCCCATTACGGCAATCACGTAATAACCGACCTCTCGCACACCCAGGAACGCCGCCAGGAAGAACATGTCGATCCGATAGGAGAGGAACATACCAAGGTTGCTCAGGTGCTCGCGAAGTCCGTAAGCGAGCGTGCGTCGAAACACCCGGAAGCTGGGACGAAGCGCGAAGACTTTTCGTCCGGCACCGGTGCGGAGCGCGAACCCCGCCAGCAGGAGCGTCAGGGTAGCGGCGAGGATCTGGGCGATCACCGCGCCTTTCACGCCCATCCCGAGTCCCACCACGGTCACGATAAGCACCAACAAGGACAGGCCCTGGCTTGTCAGGGCGACTGCCTTCATCTGCACGAATCGCTCAAGGCTCTGGAGGAACGAAAGCGCGCAGTTGCCGAGAAGAGCGAGCGGGATGACGGCCACACCTATTGCGGCGAGCGTCGGCGAGACCCCTGGAAGCACAGTGGCGCTGAGCCAGGACCAGGATACGAGGACAATCGCAGCGGCGACTGCGGAGCTTACGAAGGTGATGATCAGGGTGTTGGCGGCCAGCGTTCCCATGGGAACATGCTTGCGGTGCAGCAGGTAAATATTCGCGGAGCAGAGACCGAAGCCCGTCAGCGTTGTGCCCATGGCGGTGATGAGGAAGACGAGGGACAGGACCGCGCGGCCATCGGGGCCCAGCAGACGCGCGGCCATAACGGAAAACACCATGCCCAGGAGGAAGGTTCCCCCTTGGGTGGTGAGCGTCGCGAGTGTGTTCTTGAAAAATCTCATGGATACGTGCCTTATCGGTCCAGTGGGCGCGTATCCTTAGTGGTCGTGATGGGGCGGTGGTGTCACGGCGATGGCGGGGAAAAACCGCTTTATCAAATTTTGCGGGAGGCAGGCCTGGTCAGGCGAGTTTTTTCGGAGAAAACTTGTTGTATTTCAAGGAGTTATCGGATTAGACGGATTTCCCGAATGGGGACGAGGCGCGGCGAAAAACTTTCTCTGACACCCTCGGCCCCGGCTGGTCACCTCTACCAGGGAAGGTGTGTGCCTTTGGGGACCTTGGAAAAAACCCTTTTGTGGTTGTGGAAAGTATTTTCCCATCCCCTTCCTGCTGCAGGCAGACGTGGGCCCCCTCAGGTCCCCTTTGCCCCTTCAAGCGGACGATATCGCGGCCAAGTTCTACCACGAAGGTTAGCGGCCGATGAGCTTCAGGAAGGCTTTCTCATCGAGGATCTCCACGCCGAGCTTCCCGGCCTTCTCGGCCTTGGCGCCCGGCTCGTCGCCGGCGACGACGTAGCCGGTCTTCTTGCTTACCGCGCCGCTCACCTTTCCCCCGAGGGCGCGCACGGCGTCGGCGGCCTCGTCGCGGGTCATCGACTGCAACCCGCCCGTGAAGACGAAACTCTTCCCGCTGAGGGGCCCCTTCGCGGGGACCTTCTTCGCGCCCGGCCGCGCCTTCGGCAGAACGCCTTCTGCGCCTAGCCGCTCAATCAGCGCCCGGTTCCCCTTCTCCTTGAAGAAATTGATGATGCTCGCGGCAATCTCCGGGCCGATTCCCTCCACCGCGACGAGATCCTCCTCGCCCTCCCTGGCGAGTGCATCCAGGGATCCGGAGGCATCGGCGAGCAGACGGGCAGTCTGCTCCCCCACGTGGCGGATGCCGAGGGCAAAGACGAGGCGCGCCAGGGGGCGCTGCTTGCTCCTCGCGATGGCCTCGACGAGGTTCTGCGCCGACTTCTCGCCCATCCGCTCGAGGGGCGCCAGATCTTCGGGGTGGAGTCCGTAGAGATCGGCGACGTCGGCAATGCGCCCCTCCGCCTTCAGAAGCGCCACGATCTTCTCGCCCAGCCCCTCGATGTCCATCGCGCGCCTTGCGGCGTAGTGCCG
>CBDUXZ010000121.1:0-6343 GCA_965371325.1 uncultured bacterium
AGCTCGTCAAGCTCCCGTTTCCAGGTCATGGTGATCCTTTGATGGTTGCCGCGGCATGAAACAGAAAGGCCCGGCCCCTGGGGCCGGGCTTCTCCCTGCCTGATGTCTTCCGCCCGCGAGCGGGATGAAAAAGTGGTGCCCAGGACTGGAATCGAACCAGCACACCCTTGCGGGTACCAGACCCTGAACCTGGCGCGTCTACCAATTCCGCCACCTGGGCGCTGTCTCATTGCGGCACAAAATCGTCGCCATTATACTGCCTCGGTCTCGCTCGTCAATCGCCATCATGGCGGCCGCTTTGGGGCGCCCACTGATTTTCCGGCCGAGTGCGGCGGCGCCCGACCGTTGCTCCTCTTCCATTGCGATCGCGCTTCAGTTTCATTTTCCGAAAAGAGCGCCCGCCGAAAATGAGATCCGGCAGAATATGATCACACCCGACGCGGTCCTCGATTTCATGAGGGGGCGAACGCATCACGCGGTCACCCTCAAGGCGCTTCTCTCACATTTCAAGCTTCCTTCTCATGAGCGGCGCACCCTGAAGCGCATGCTCTCGGGGATGGTCGATGCGGGGATCGTCGTGAAGGTGGCGGGAGACCGGTACAAGATCCCCTCCACCCGGGGGATGATCACCGGCAGGGTTCAGGTCTTCGAAGACGGCTACGCCTTCGTGATTCCTGAAGAGGCCGGAATGCAGGACCTATTCCTTTCCTCCCGAGCCGCCCAGGGGCTCGCGGAGGGAGACCGTGTGCTCGCCCGTGTGAACCGGAGGGGGCACCGCGCCAGTGGGACTGTTGTTCGTGTTCTCGAGCGGGCCCATCCGCGTGTGGTTGGGCGGATCCACCGATACAAGCGCTTCTGCATCGTTCACCCCTATGGAGCCAAGGGGGTGGGGCCTGTGAGCGTTGCCCATGGTTCGGAAATGGATGCGCCGTCGGGAAAGGTGGTCGTGGTCGAGATCACGAATTTCCCAACTGAAAAAACAGGTGCCTTCGGGCATGTCATCGAGGTTCTGGGCGATCCTGGCGATCCTGACGTCGAGTTCCGGATTGTGGCGCTGAGCTTCGGGCTCCCCATACGGTTTCCGCCCGACGTCGAGGCGGATGCGAGGGCCTGTCCCGCCGGCGTCCTGGCCCGGGACCACGAGGGGCGCCAGGATATGCGGGATGAGTTCACCGTTACCATCGACGGTGAGAGTGCGCGGGATTTCGATGATGCGATCTCGATCAAGCGCCTCGGGAAGGGGCGCCACCGGCTTCGTGTTTCGATCGCAGACGTCGCGCATTACGTGCGGGAGCGGAGCGCTCTCGATCAGGAAGCGTACGCCCGGGCCACGAGCGTCTACTTCCCCGATCGCGCGATCCCGATGCTTCCCGAGCCTCTCTCGTCGGGAGTCTGCAGCCTGAAGGAAGCGGAGGAACGACTTGTTCTCACGGCGGAGATGGAGTTCGATGGCTCGGCCCGTCGGAGCGGCTTCCGGCTGTATGAGGGCGTTATCCGGAGTGACGCGCGTCTTACGTACACCGAAGTAGCGGCGATACTAGAGGACACGGCCCATGAAACTCACCGCGGGCCGCGTCTAGTCGAAGCCCTTACCGTGATGGAGAAACTGGCCCGCAATCTCCTCGCGAGGCGGATGGAGCAGGGGAGCATCGATTTTGATCTGCCGGAGGCGGAAATCGTCCTCGATATCCAGGGGCGCACGGAGGACGTCGTCAAGCGTGAACGCAACATTGCCCACAGGATCGTCGAGGAGTTCATGCTCCAGGCGAACATGGCCGTCGCGGAGTATCTCGGGGACCAGGGCGCGCCGCTCCTCTACCGCATCCATGAGCCGCCGGAGAAGCGGGAGATGGAGGAGTTCGCGGAACTGGTGAAAGCGTTTGGGTTTACGCTCGATATGAAGCGGGGGGTGCGTCCCGGGGATCTCGCGGACGTTCTCGCGCGCGTCAAAGGGAGGCCGGAGGAGTTCCTCGTTAACCAGGTGCTTCTCAGGCTCATGCGCCAGGCCCGCTATTCGCCCGAGAACGCGGGCCACTTCGGCCTTGCGTTTGCGACCTACTGCCACTTTACCTCCCCGATCCGCCGCTATCCCGATCTCGTGAATCACCGGATTCTCAAGGAACTCCTCCGATCCGGCAGGTTCAGCAAAGAGCGGGTGGGGTCTCTCCGGAAAAAACTGACTGATTGGGGGGCGCACACCTCCCGGCGGGAGCGGCACGCAATGGCCGCCGAGCGCGATATCGTCGCGCTCAAGAAAGCACAGTTCATGGTGGATAAAATAGGGGAGGAGTTCGAAGGGTTTGTATCGGGCGTGACCAAGTTCGGTTTCTTCGTGGAACTCGCGGAGTTCTTTGTGGAGGGGCTTGTGCCCCTCCGCACGCTGTACGAGGATGACTACACTTTTTATCCACGCCTGTTCCAGCTCGTGGGACAGCGCACGAAACGGCGGATCAGTCTTGGGGATCGGGTCATCGTGCGAGTAGACGCCGTCGACGTGGACCGGCGCAATATCGACTTCGCTCTCCTGGGCCGGACCCACGGGACCGATCTGACGGTGCCGGGCGGTGCCGGAAAGATCCCGCGCGGTGAAGGCCCGGAGCGCGCCGGAGTACCGAAGAAGAGAGGGAAGGGAAAGCGCGTCAGACGGAGGAAGGGCCGCCGCTGAGACGCGCAAGGATTTCATCCCTCGCCTGTTCCGCAAGCGTCCGAGCGTCTTCGGGGGAGAGTGACGCCGTTCCGAGGGGTTTACCGATCCGGACCGCGAGGCGGGACGGTGCGACATCCCAACCCGGGGTCCTGCCGCGCGGGTAGGTCTCCTCGAGCGCCACGGGGAGCACCGCGGCGCCCGCGTCGATCGCAAGCCGGAACGCCCCTGTCTTGAAGCGGCGCGGGCCTTCGGAAGGACTCGGCCTCCCCTCGGGAAAGACGAGCAGCCAGTAACCCTCCCTGAGTCTGTCGACGCCCGCCTGCATGTCGGCCCTCGCCCGGTCCCGATCACCGAGCCGGACGAAGACATGACCGGCCTTTTCCGCCACGTAACCGAAGATCGGAATTCGCCGCATCTCGTGACGCAACACCGCGCGCCACTGCAGGGGGAGGGCCGCGGCGATCGCGTAGAAGCCGTAGTGGGAGGGATGATTGGCCACGATCACCACGGCGTGATCCCGTTGCAGCGAATCGAATCCTTCCACACGCAGCGTCACACCGCTCCACCACAGGATGAATCGTCCCCACGCCTGCGCGAAAATTCTGTGTCCCAGCCGGCCGTTTCCGGTGAGAGCGAGGGTCGGGAGGCTCAGCGTCCCGCAGAGCGTAACGGCCAGCACGATACCCGACCAGAGCCATACCCCCCGGATTACGCGGAAGGGGGAGCGGAGGGGATTGAAACCGGGTTTCAAGGCGTAGGCTCCGATTGTTTTTCCGCAGGTGCGTGGGGGCCGGAGACGTTTCTCACACGCACCGCGGTGATTGGCGCGAGTGCGCTCAGCACCGCCGTCTCGGCGCCCGGCTGGTACCCCGCAATGATCCGCGTCCGAACCACCCAGCGGTACTCACCCGGAGGGAGCTTTTGAAGCGCGGAAAACTCGAAGGCGAGAGAGCCCATCCTGCCCTGATGCTCCTCCGGCGGATCAGATTCGCCGGCGGCGTCGCGGTACTGAAGCCTGAAGGGGATCTGGGGCCGCGAGACGGGCCCATCCGCCGCGCTTATCCGTGAAAAAAGCGCTGTCCGGCCATCCTCGAGTACCGACCAGGAAGCGCCTTGCCCTTCGAAGGCCAGCTCGGCCGCGTCCATCCGTCCATCCACAAGAAAGGGTCCGGCGCCACGATCAACGTGGGCTCGCATTCCGCGCGCGGCGGGGCTCCAGTCGGGGCCTATCCGCAGCGAGAGGCGCGTGAGCAGGCGTCCCATCGCCGTCGACTTTGCGAACCAGATCGGGAACTCGTAGCCGTCGGGATAGAAAATCTGCTCCTCCCGAACCTCGGGGGATCTGAAACCCGGCAGAAGCGGCAGGCGGTGAATGCAACCACGCACCACCCGCACCGGCCCCGGCCGCACGCCATCCAGGATCGTTCTGAAATCAGATTCATCCCGGCGCAACGGAAAGAGGCCAAGAATCCTCCCGCGAACCCGGATCTTCACCCGGTCCACGATGTCCGGTGCGGGCCGGCTCACGGGCGGATCGGCCGGCGGGTGCAGCCGCAGGGAGTCGAAGACGATCGGGTGGTCTTTCGAGAAGGCGAGTGTGTAGGAGCGGGCCTGAATCTCATCGGCCGCGGCGTTATAGCGCACGTAGCGACGCTTCGATTGGGGGGGGGGTGCGTCAAACGCGAAGAGGCCCGCAAAGCCACCGTCACCACCCACCCCAAGGATTGCGCCCGCACGACTCCCCGGCGGGGAGGCGCCCTCTGGCGGCTCCGGGCCGAGATCCCCCGCCATGAAAACCAATTCGTCATCAGCCGAGAGGACGCGGGTGTCCGCAGGATCGGTCCCGCCCGGAGATCCCAGAAGGTAGAGGAGTCGTCCGGGGCGTTTGGAGCGCGCAAGCCTCACGCGGGGATCGATCTGGTAGGGAGCCGGCCCCCAGCCGTTGCCGGTCCAGACGAGCAGCCGCAGACCTGCAATGGGCTCTCCGAGAAGACCCGGAACCGCGCGGCCCTCGATTACCACGGCCCGCGCTTCGTCTGCATGCGCCGATGGGGCGGAAAGGGACGCGAGAGCAAGGGCCAGGAGGGTGAGCGCGCGCCTGCCAGGCGCAGCGCCTCGCCCTCCGCGCGTAACGGGAGACAAAGGCGGATCGATTCCACCAAGGTGGCCTCGCAGAAATATAGCGTACATGGACGCCCCAAGGAAAAAGCCAGCAGGGAGATCTACAAGATAGTGTCGCTTGAGCAGGAGCGAAGAGAAGGCGACGAGCGCCGTAAGAGTCCAGGCAGCGAACCCGAGACGGCGGTCAGCGCGCGTGCAGCAGAGAGCGGCAATGGTGGCGAGGGCCACGTGAAGGCTGGGAAAGCAGTTCATTCCCCTGTCGTCGAAGAGTACGGCGAATCTCCCGCCGGCGAGTGCGACGCCTTCGAGAAGACCGGTGGCAGCAGGGGCCGGGTCCCGCACGGGGTAGATGAGAAACAGGGCGTAGGCGATCGCCATGCAGGAGGCATTGGCAGCGGCGCCGCGCCGCATTTCGGTGCTGCGGGAGAAGAGGCGTGTCGGAATGAAGATGAGAAGATAGACCGCCTGATAGAGAGGCCACGCCCCCGGCAGATAGGGGATCGCGCTGTCCAGGCGTGTGGGGAGCGAGTGAGAGTCGAGCTGGGAGGTGTAGAGTGCTATCCCGAGGTAACCGACGACGAAGAAGATCCCCACCGCGAGAATGAGCAGCGCCTTTTCGTGGCGCAGATAAAAACCTGTCGCCGTCCGGATCACGATTTGATCCCGCTCGCTGGGCTATTTCTTCGGGGAGCCGTCCTCCGTGCCGCCCGCTGGCAGCGACGGCACGGGGGCGCCTGAGAAAAGACGTTCGCGAAGTGTTTCCTTGAGCCGCTTCTTGAGCCTGACCTCGAGCTGGCGCACGCGCTCCTTCGTAATCCCGAATGTGTCGCCGATCTCCTCGAGCGTCTCGGGCTCCTCGGCGAGAAGCCGGCGGTCGAGAATCGCGCGTTCCTTCTCGGGAAGGCCTTCCGCAAGATCCCCGATAATTGTGATCGCGCGCTTTCGGGTCTCTTCGCGGGCGACGATGGCTTCGGGATCCTCCTGTTCAGAGGGGAGGAAGTCGAGCAGGGTGGCTTCCCCCTCCTGTCCGATCTTCTGATCGAGGGAGACCGCCGGATGCGCCATGCGCGCCGACATCTCCCGCACCTCTTTCTCTGACACATCGAGGCCCGACGCAAGCAGGCGGGGAGTCGGGTCGTATCCCATCGCCTCGAGCCGCCGCCGCTCCTTGTTGAGGTTGAAGAAGAGCTTTCGCTGCGCCCGGGTGGTGCCAATCTTGACGAGCCTGAAGTTGTTGATGATGTAGCGAAGTATGAATGCGCGGATCCACCAGGCTGCGTAAGTGGATAGCTTCACTTCCTTGTAGGGATTGAAGCGCTTGACCGCTTCCATGAGGCCGATGTTCCCCTCCTGTATGAGATCTAGAAGATTCATGTAGACAGACTGGTACTCCATGGCGATCTTCACGACCAGACGGAGATTGGCCATCACAAGCGCATAGGCCGCGTCCAGGTCACCAGACTCGCGGTAGCGCACGGCAAGCCTATGTTCGTCCTCACGGCTGATCGGTTTCGAGCGCTTGATATCGGAAAAATATCGTTGCAGGGCGTCGGGCCGGACCATGACGCCCGTTTC
>CBDUXZ010000122.1:0-6335 GCA_965371325.1 uncultured bacterium
TCGAGAACATCAGCGAGTACGTCATGGTCCACAACGCGCGAATGCGTGGCCGGGTTCGCTGATAGTCCGCCCACCACCTCCGTCACGGGGCGCCTCTCCCCGCGGAAGACGACCGGGCAGGAGCGGCCGGGAGTGTCTCAAGACCTTGAAACAATAGGGCTTTCTCGGTTGACCGAGATCCCCATCCGGGCTATACAATGAGCCCTTTCGAGGTGTCCGAATCCCTCACATCGCGTCGCGAGCGACCCTCCCGACGAACCCCGGGTGACCCCCATGGCAACTGATCTGACCCTGGATGACGGAAAGAAGATTGCCGCTGCCCTGAAGGCTTTCACCGACGAGGCCGTGGCGCAAGTCTCGAAGCTTACCGCTGGGGGAAAGAAGATTGACGAGCACCAGGTGCATGTCGAGCGTATAGCCCAGCTTGCAACGGAGCAGAGGGCCGTCGAGGAGTTCCTGAGGTACGCCGGACAAATCGCGGGGGAAGGCGAGCAGGATCCGCTCATCGAGAACATGGCCATCGCATTTGCTGGCGAGATTGCATCGCGGAGCCTCGCTAACGCCGGTGGGGCGCTCGAGGACTACGGAATGAGCGATGAGGTGCTTGCGGGCACCATCGGCGCCGGTGATATTCGAAAGCTCTGCCGGGATGCGATGGCTGAATCGCGCTTCCGTGAAATCGGGAAGAAAGTCGCGGAGCAGGGGGGCGAGAACAACATAAGGCTCGGAGAGGACATCCTCACCGCTACGCGTGACTCCGTTCGCAGCTTTACCAGGAACGAGGTGGCGCCCGGCGCGGAGAAACTACACCGCGATGACGATCTCGTTTCGGATGAGCTGATTCGGAAGATGGCCGAGCAAGGATACTTCGGACTCTCAATTCCGGAGGCGTGGGGGGGAAGCGAGTTCGGCAATCTCGCGATGATTATTACGACCGAGGAACTGTCCGCGGGGTCCCTCGCGGGAGCCGGAAGCCTCATCACGCGGCCCGAAATCCTGGCGAAGGCTCTCCTTCAGGGCGGGACCGACGGGCAGAAGAAGAAGTGGCTTGAGCCGATCGCCACGGGAGAGCTGATGGTGGGTATCGCCGTGACCGAGCCCAACATCGGAAGCGATGTGGCCAACGTGAGTTGCACCGCGGAGCGGGGAGAGCGGGACGGTGTCGAAGGCTGGTTCAT
Source organism: uncultured bacterium (assembly GCA_965371325.1). Lineage (GTDB taxonomy): Bacteria > JAUYMQ01 > JAUYMQ01 > JAUYMQ01 > JAUYMQ01 > CBDUXZ01. The sequence goes on from CBDUXZ010000122.1 coordinate 1,179, forward strand.
CACCGGACCCAAGGCGTGGTGCACCTTCGCCGGGCGCGCGAACATACTGGCTTTTCTCGCGCGCACGAACCCCGATCGCAGCCTGGGTGCGAAGGGGCTTTCGCTGTTCATCATTCCCAAGGATGTCTTCCCGGGGCACAGCTTCGAGATGAAGCAGCCCGGCGGCGGTTCGATGGTGGGGAAGGCCGACGCAACGCCCGGTTACCGCGGGATGCATTCCTTTACGCTGCAGCTCGACCGCTACTTCGTTCCGGCCGAGAACCTGGTCGGCGGCGAGGCGAACGAGGGGAAAGGCTTCTACCTCCAGATGGCGGGCTTCGCCGCGGGCCGCCTGCAGACCGGCGGCCGTGCCTGCGGCCTCATGCAAGCCGCCCTTGAGATCACGTGCGAGTATGTGAATTCACGTACGCAATTCGGGAAGCCTCTCATCGATTACCAGCTTACCCAGTACAAGCTCGGGCGCATGGCGACCCACCTGAACGCCGCGCGCCAGCTCACTTACGCCGCTGCGCGCGTCATGGACGTGGAGGGCGGAAAGGCCGCGCTGGAACCCGCCCAGGCCAAACTTTTTGCCAGCGATGCGGCGGTGTGGACGACACAGGAAGGGCAGCTGCTCCACGGCGGATGGGGCTACGCCGAGGAGTACGCGATCAGCCGCTACGTACTCGACGCCCAGGTGCTCCCCATCTTCGAGGGTGTGAAGCCGATCCTCGAGCTGAAAGTGATCGCGCGAGCTCTGCTTCGATAATTTCTTTACGAGCTCCCCTGCCGGGAAGACGCATCCTTGCGATTCGAACCGGGCCATGATCGCAACGCCCTCGGGCCTTTGGCGGGCTGGTGGGGTCCGGCGATGTCGGGTCTCATGCTCGCCCTTGCCCTGACGCGCCTCGGGGCCAGCTCGCTCTGGACCGATGAAGCGTTCACCGGCCTTCTGGCAAATGAGATTCTCAGAAGCGGTTTGCCGGGCCGGGGGACGGACGACGTTTGGATTCTCACGCCCCTTCACTACTGGACGAACAATCTGTGGACCTGGGACGGATGGCTTCAGGCCTATCTGTCCGCCGCCGGGCAGGCGATATTCGGTTCCACCTCCCTGGGGGCGCGCTTCTTTCATACCGTCGCCGGCGCGCTGATTCCCTGGGCCGCCCATCCGTTCTTCCGGAAGCTCTCCTCACGGCGGGGCGTGGCCGAGGCGGCTACGCTGCTGACGGCTCTCTCCGTACCTCTCCTCGTTTTTATACGACAGGCGCACTACTACGCGGAGGGGACGCTTCTGACGGTTCTCGTTCTTCGCGCATACCTCGCGTGCCTGAACGCCCGCCCCTGGGCCGCCCCCGCGCTCGTGCTCTGGTCCGTTCTGCTCTTCCACGCAAATTTCTCCTGGATGGCCTTCGTCGGGCTGGGCCTTGCCGTGCATCTGCTGCTCGTTCGCCCGCCCCTCAGGTTGACGGCAAGGATGCTGGGCGCTGCTCTCGCGGCGGCGGTGATCATCGCGCCCTTCGCAATCTGGACGCGTGTCTGGTCGCGGGATTTCGTTCCCGGCGGCCGTCCCCCGATAGACCCTTACGTCGTGCTTGCGTTCATGCGCCACTACGTCCTGGAGCTCAACGTGCATGTGGCGCCGGTGATGCTGCTCCTGCTCGGGGGGGCCGCTGCGGCCGGCAGGAAGCATCCCTTCAGAGCCGTTATTTGCCTCCTGGGCGCTGGCGTGGTTCCAATCACGATCGCGGGGGTGCATTCAGCAGTCGCTCTCTGGACGTTTACCTGCGTAACTGCTGCCTTCATCCTCTTTGGATTTTTTCTTCTCCTCCGGCGCACGCTTATTCACCGCATGCCGGGGGACTGGGTCCCCGCCGCGATTCCGGCAATCGTCGTCGTATCTTTCGTCGGAATTTATCCCTGGATCGTGCCCTATCCCTTCTTCCGGTACGTGGTTCCGATCCTGCCGTTTCTGGCGTTTTTTCTTGCGGCATCGGTGTTTGCCCTGGCCAGGCGCGCCTGGCTCGCATGGCTCGTCGTGGCGCTACTCGTGTGCACGAACGTCTTCTCGGTCGCGCCGGTTCGCTGGGCCGAGCGATACGTCTCGCTTGCGAAGATCATCGCCGGAGAGCGTTCTAGGGACGACCTGCTCCGGACAGGACTGCCGTCCTGGACACGCGCGCCGAACCTGCACCTCGCACTCTTCCATGAGGGGTGGCGGCCCGAGGGCGCGCCCAAACTCGATTGGGGTTCGCCGCTGTCGAATTACCTGGATGAGATCAACCATTCCTTCAGAGGACCCATCGACGGGATTGTGGAGTATCTTGGTCCCAATAGAATCCCGGGCGAGCGGTTCTATGCTTTCTACGGAACGTATCCGATATCATTTCACACAGGCATGGCTCCGCAGCCCTACCAGCCAGGGTCACCGCCTCCGGCCTGGGTCATTCCCCGGGCCACCTGGTCCGACGACGCAAGGCGCGCACAGGCCTGGATCGGAGAGAGGCCGTACCGGGAGATCAACCTCGCGGAGGTCGACACGCCTTATCAGAACCGTCCGGAACCGGATCTACATCACTGGCGAACGGTGCGTGATGGGCCTCGCGTCAGGATTTGGGGGCGCGCGCGATGATGGAAGGCGGCGGGAAGTTGGACGAGGAGGATCGGCACCGCGGCTTGCTGGTGGAGTCACTCCGAATCGCTCTCCTGCTCACCGGGGTGCTCCTCGTCTACTTCTACGATGTTGCATTCCTGGGAAAGACGCTTCGGGTTTCCAACACGATCCCGACGGCCCTTCGAAGCGGACACTACGATTATCCAGGTGGTTTTCCGAAGTACATGCCGGTGTATGACAACACGCCGGCTGTCCTCGAGGAGCCCTACCAGGAATTCAAGGCGAGATCCTTCGCCGAGGGGATCTTTCCACTCTGGAACCCCCATCAGGCCGGAGGATATCCATTCCTGGCGACGCTGGAGTCCTCGCTCCTCTTCGCCCCCGAGATCGTTCTCTACGTGCTTCCTCCCCTTTACGCCTGGGACTTCTATCTGCTTCTGCGGCTGCTCCTGGCGGGCACGTTCACCTACGCTTTCGTCCGACTCCTGGGGCTCGGCAGGCTTTCCGCCCTGACGGCGGCGCTCTCGTACATGTTCTCGGGCCCGATCCTTTCATGGGTTACGAACGTGACGACGAACGCCGACCTCCTGACCCCGCTGCTGCTGCTTCTCATCGAACTCATCCTGCGACATCCGGCGCGGCGCTACGTGGCGTTCGCGGGGATTGTGATCTTCCAGGTTGTTGCAGCGGGTCACCCGGAGCACACCTTCCTGACACTGCTGACCGGCTTCATCTATGCGGCCTTCAGGCTCGTCCAGAACGAGTATCGTTCCTCGCGGCGCAAGGCCTCCGTGCGGCTCGTTATAGCGCTTGTGGCCGGCCTCGGGCTGTCGGCCGTGCTGCTGATCCCCTTTGTTGAATATCTCTTTTTCAACGCCTGGCACGTGCACGGCGAGGGGGTGGGACTCCAGGCCGTCACGGCGGACAAGGCAATCACGATGGTCCTCCCCTGGTATTACTCACGCGAGCTGGTTTCCTACGACGGATGGCGGTACAACACCTGGCCGGGAGGATGGATCGGGCTCCTCCCGTTTATTCTGGCCCTTTTCGCCGTTTTCACAAAGGGGATCACCCGCGCCAGAATTCCCGTTGCGTTCCTGTTCGTGGTTTATCTCCTCAAGATCTACGGCATCCCGCCGGTAAGCTGGGCCGGCTATCTTCCGGTCTTTGATCTGGTCAAGTTTCCGTTGCACATGACACAAACCGTCGCCTTTTGTGGCGCGGTCCTCTGTGGTATCGCGGTCTACGCGCTGCAGACCGGTGCCGGACGTCTCGGGACGCTCGCCCTCGTGACGATTTCGCTCCTCGCGCTCATCGCGGCCGCCACGGTCATCTACCCTCCCCCCCAGGGGCTCTGGAATGCGATTGTGGTGGCCGCCCCTATTCTGGCGGCGGCTCTGGTTGTTGCGGTGCTCGCCGCCTTCTCCCGGATAAGCCGCCGGGCACTGGGGGGAGCCATGGCCGCGCTGCTCGCTCTCGAGCTCTTCCTCCTGATTCCCCGGGAGCGCGTTCCCAGAGCCGAGGCGTTCCGGGTGCCCCGATACGTCGAATGGCTGAGAGAGGATCCGGAATCCTTCCGGGTGTATGGAATAGACGGCTGCCTGTTTCCCAATACCGCCACCGCGTTCGGGCTCGACGACATCGGCCTCTATGAGGGACTCTTCGTACGAAACTTCGCCAGCTATATCCGCGAGCTCGTTGACGGGCGCTTCTTTACGGAAGAGTCCTTTCACGCTTTCCGGAGTGAGGTCGTCGATCCGGGGAACCGCTTTCTCGATCTTCTGAACCTCAAGTATTTCATTCTGCCTGCAGACGCTTCCGTTCCTCCGGAACAGCAGAGATCGCTCTCTCTGAGGCCCGTCTATCAAGGAGAGGTGAAAATATTCGAACGCCTTGGGGTGCTGCCAAGGGCCATGGTCCTCCACAGGGCCGATTTCGTCAGCGACGAAGCAGCGGCCCTCAGTCTTCTCGGTTCGGGGTATGACTTTCGGCGACGGGTATTGCTGCTGGGATCAGCCCCCGAAGGCGAGGCCGCGAATGGGGAAGCGATCGGGAATTCGTGGGTGGAGGAATCCTCCTACGGGATCAACCGCAAGCGGTTCCGGGTGAGCATGCAGCGCCCCGGCTATCTGGTCGTGAACGACGTCCATTACCCGGGCTGGAAGGCAAAGGTGGACGAACGACCGGCGGAGATCCTGAGAGCCAACTACTTGTTTCAGGCGGTGCGAGTGACGGAAGGGGAGCACGAGATCAACTTCGACTTCGAACCTCGGAGCGTCCGGGGTGGCCTGGTGCTGTCCGTCCTCTCGGGTCTTTTACTTGCAATCTGGTGGGCCCGGGGCCGTCACAAGCGTCATGCCCGGTGAGAAACCCGGGCCCCTGCCGGATTCGGGCTTTCGTTCGTCGACCACCCGCGGCAGGGCGCCTTGAGCAGAGAGACCCCACCCCCTATACTCTTTCGCGGTCGCGGGGGGGGGGGGGCCCCGCCCCGGACTCAAAAATATACCAAACAAAACCCCCCGGATAGACAACACGCAACGACAGGCGGCGGGCGGCTCGGAAGA
>CBDUXZ010000123.1:0-6333 GCA_965371325.1 uncultured bacterium
GGACAGCGAGCACGCGGCGATTCACCAGTGCCTTGCCGGGCAACGGCGGGAGGATGTCCGGCGCGTCTATCTCACCGCTTCCGGCGGCCCCTTCCGCGCAACGCCGCGCGAGAAGCTCGCCGCGATGAAGCCGGCGGACGCGCTAAAGCATCCGAACTGGAAGATGGGGCGGAAGATCACGGTTGACTCCGCATCACTCATGAACAAGGGGCTCGAGATGATCGAGGCCCGGTGGCTTTTCGATCTCGACCCCGGGGTGATTGACGTCGTCATCCATCCGCAGAGCATTGTTCACTCGCTGGTGGAGTTTATTGACGGATCGGTCATCGCGCAGCTGGGTGTGCCCGACATGCGCGGACCGATTGGCTATGCCCTCGGTCTTCCCGAGCGGTTGCCGCTGTCGATGGAGCGCCTCGATCTGGCGCGGGTCGGGACATTGACCTTCGAGCCACCCGACCACGAGAAATTTCCGAACCTGGGACTGGCCGTGCGGGTCCTCGAGGATGGGGGTACCATGCCCGCAGTCCTGAACGCGGCCAACGAAGCGGCGGTAGGGGCCTTTCTCGAGGGGCGTATCGCGTTTACGGGCATCACGGAGGCCATTTCGCAGACCATGAAGGCCCATTCGCCCCGTCCGCTCAAGGAGCTCGATGACGCATTGGGGGCTGACGCGTGGGCCCGCAATCATGCGATGAAGATCATTGGCTCCCTGCCGATACCTGAATAATGCAATTAACCCGCCGGAGGGGCGGCGCATCAAAAAGGAGTGAGTAGTGGACGGTATTCTCGAAGGCGCCCTAGGTTTCATGTCGAACATCCTCCCGTTGATCTTCATGCTCGGGGTGCTGGTCTTCGTGCACGAGCTCGGCCATTTCCTCGTGGCGAAACGGTCGGGCGTCAAGGTGATGAAGTTCTCCATCGGGTTCGGGCCGCGGGTCTTCGGCTGGACGAGAGGCGAGACCGAGTACGTCGTTTCCTGGATTCCGCTCGGGGGCTACGTGAAAATGCTGGGTGAGAATCCCGGCGAGGAGATTGCTCCGGAGGACAAGGGACGCACCCTCACCGGAAAACCCTTCCCGGTCAAGGCCGGCATCGTTTTCGCGGGGCCGGGCATGAACCTCCTTCTTCCAATCCTGCTGTTCATGTTGATGTTCTTCATCGGCTACCCGGAGCTGACCGCGGAGGTTGGGAGCATCGAGGAAGACTCCATCGCGGCGGAGGCTGGGATCGAGCCGGGAGACCGAATCGTCTCCATCAACGGAGAGGCCACGCAGTGGTGGGAAGAAGTATCCGTGGCGCTTCTGAATGGCGTCGGGAAACCCGTTCGCCTGCAAGTCGTCGGGCCCTCGGGGGAACGAGAAGTAACCGTTGTTCCCAAGGAGAAGGAAATCACCACGATTCTCGGCGACCAGGAGAAGGTGGGAGCCATTGGTATTACCCCCGTTTACGCACCTTCAGTGGCGGCTGTAAGTCGCCTCGACTCCCCCGCCGGAAAGGCGGGCGTTCGCACCGGCGATAAGATCACCCTCATCGGCGACGCAACGCTCAAGCGGCGAAAGGAACTTGCCGCGGCCCTGAGGAAGGCCTTCGTACCCCTTTCCCTCGCCCTCGAGCGTAACGGGGAGCAGGTGCGTGTCACGCTTCCGCCCATCGCCGGGCAGGAAGAACTCGCGGCCCTCACGGACGAGGCGATTCTCGAGCGGGCGGGCCTGGAGGATCCCGAGCTTTTCATCCGGAGCGTCGAGGAGCATTCGCCGGCGAGTGAGGCGGGGCTGGCGATCGGAGACCGGCTCATTGCCGTGAACGGCGAGCCCCTCGAGAGCTGGCTGGCGTTCACGAAAATCGTGCTGAAGAGCGAAGGGAGGCCTCTCTCCCTTGTTATACGGCGGGATGGGCTCGAGAAGGGGATTGATGTCACCCCGGGTCTCCGCTTCAACCGCGATCCGCTGGCTGAGGAGAGCAGGACCTACTACGTGGGGATCGGAAGCCTGGCCCGGTATGCGCCCGGAAATATCGGTTCGCGCGTCGTTCGCAATCCCGTCAAGGCGTTGGTGCTCAGTGTCAAGGACACCTGGCGGATGAGCAGGCTGGTCACAGGTGGACTGTGGAAGCTTCTGTCCGGTCAGATCCGCCTCGACAACATCGGCGGTCCGATCCAGATAGGTATCGTGGCGGCGCAGGCGGCCGACGAAGGTATCACCACCTTCATCCGTATGATGGCCTTCATTTCGATCAACCTCGGGATCCTGAACCTTCTTCCGATCCCGATCCTGGACGGCGGGCATCTCCTCTTCTTTGTCATCGAGGGGCTGAAGCGGGATCCGATCAGCCTGCGCAAGAAGGAGCTCGCCCAGCAGGTCGGCCTCACGATGCTTCTTCTACTGATAGGCGTGGCCTTCTACAACGACATCGCCCGCTCCTGGAGCCAGATCGTGGGAATCATCAAGGACTTTGGAACGGGGCTCATGTGAGCGCGGCGTCGGAAGAGCGGCGGCCGGAGCGCGGGCACGCCGGTTCCGGCGAGTATCTGCTTGCGGTTGAGACTTCGACGACCACCAGTTCCGTCGCCATCGTTTCCTCCGAGGGCGTGCGTGTCGAGATCACCCTGGGTCTCACGCCAAGTCACAGCGACAGCATCCTCGGCGCTATCGATCATGCGCTCGCCCAGGTTTCCCTCCGTGTTTCCGACCTCGCGGGCCTGGCGGTTTCCGTCGGCCCCGGATCCTTCACCGGTCTACGCATAGGCCTGGCCACCGTGAAGGGCCTTGCCGAGGCTCATCCGTTGCCCATCGTTGCAGTCTCGAGCCTCGAGGCGCTCGCCATGAACGCGCCAGCGGGTGAGATGCGGGTCTGTCCGGCCCTTGATGCCCGCAAGGGGGAGATCTACGCGGCGCTCTACGCATGGGAGGCCGAAGCGGGTGGCTGGCGGACGCTTGTCGGAGAGGGTGCCTACGCGCCGGACGCGCTGGCGAAAAAACTTCACGACGCCGGCGGCGACGTGCTTCTCCTGGGCGATGGCGCGGTTGTATACCGGACCAGCCTGATGTCGAAGCTCGGTGAGCACGCGCGCTTCGCGCAGGGACCGGCAAACCAGACCAGGGCGGCGTGGGTTGGATGGTTGGGACTCGACCGGCTGGCGGCGGGAAGAACCGAAGACCCCCTCACCCTGGTCCCCCGTTACCTCAGGCAGAGCGAAGCGGAGCTTGCCTGGGCCCGGCGGACCCCCCGCGCTTGAGCTTTTTCAGGCCCAGATGCGCGTTGACAGGAATCCGGGGTTTCCTTAGAATACCCTATAGCTAGGCTTACTTAGGGGCTCAGGGGCCCGCGCTGCGGAGGGTGCTTCGCAGAGTGCTGCGAGAGCGATCCTGCCGCCACACCGCCAGAGGCTCCACGGGAGTCGCAGAGGAGGCCATTTCACGAAACGTGCTTTTCAGGGAGGATGCATGGAAGCACAGGACGAGGTGTTGATTGCCGAAGTCTCGAAGCAGGACGACGTCCTGCGAACGCTCTGGGAAGAGCATCAGAAGTTCGAGGAAGACCTTGCCGCGCTGAACGGCAAGGCTTACCTCACAACCGAGGACGCGCTGGAACGCAAGCGCCTCAAGAAATGCAAACTGGCCGGAAAGGATCGGATCGAGGCCATTCTGAAGCAGCACCGTTAAATCATCCGGGCAGGGGCCGGCGTCCGGCGCCGCATCCACGATGCGGCACCTCTTGTCCTGCCGGCGGTTCAATCCTGCTGTCTGCTGCACCGATAAGTCTTTGTGAACCCGCCGCCCGGCCCTCCGGGCGGCACCAAATACGAGGAGGGGTCTGGAATCATAACAGGGGCGTAGCCCAGACTCGACCGACGATCCAAAGCGGGCACTGACTCCGCGCGAACCGGCGCCGTTGCCAACCCGGGCAGCGTGTGGCGATCGCCGGAAGGAGCCCGGCACCGGATCAGGAAGGATGGCACCCCATGAAGTTGACAGGCGCAAAGATCTTCGTTGAAAGCCTCCGTGCGGAAGGCGTGGAGCTTATTTTCGGCTTTCCCGGCGGAGCGGTCCTGCACGTATACGACGAAATCTACCGCTCGAAGTTCCCCCGCCATATTCTCTGCCGCCATGAGCAGGGCGGCGTCCACATGGCAGACGGCTATGCGAAGGCCACGGGGAGACCCGGCGTTGCCCTCGTGACCTCCGGACCGGCGCTCACCAATGCCGTGACCGGCATTGCAACGGCGTACATGGACAGCGTTCCCCTCGTTGTCTTCGCCGGACAGGTGCCGACCCATCTCATTGGCAACGACGCCTTCCAGGAAGCGGACAATCTCGGCCTGACGCGCTCGTGCACGAAGCATAATTTTCTCGTGAAGAATGTGAAGGACCTGGCCTACACGATCAAGGAGGCCTTCCACATCGCGACGTCCGGACGGCCGGGCCCGGTGCTGGTTGATCTTCCCAAGGACGTGACTGCGGCGACCTGCGAGTTCAGCTACCCGCAGTCGATCAAGATGAAGTACTACAACCCGACGACCCACGGTCATGCGGGGCAGATCAAGAAGGCGGTTTCCGCCCTGGCCCAGGCGCGCAAGCCGGTGCTCTACATCGGCGGCGGCGTGATCAATTCGAATGCCGCGCCGGAGGTCACCGAGCTGGCGGAGCTGATGGGGGCGCCGGTGACACCCACCCTCATGGGACTGGGCGGGTTTCCCGGCGACAGCCCTCTCTCGCTGGGCATGCTGGGAATGCACGGTCGCTACGCCACCAACATGTCCGTGAACGATTGCGACCTTCTCGTGGCAATCGGCGCCCGTTTCGACGATCGCGTGACGGGAAAGCTCGACGAGTTCAGCATGAACTCGAAGAAGATCCACATCGACATCGATCCAACATCGATCAGGAAGAACGTTCATGTGGAGATTCCCATCGTGGGGGACTGCAAGACCGTCCTCAGGCAGATCCTGGATGTCGTGAAGAAGGGCTCGCGCTTCGAGGGCCATCCCGCGAAGCTGGAACCCTGGTGGAATCAGATCCACGAATGGCAGGCGCAGCATCCCCTCAACTATGAGCAGGGGCCGGGCGATCTCACCGCGACCTACGTTATCAACAAGATCTACGAGGCGACGCGCGGAGAGGCGATCGTGTCCACCGACGTGGGCCAGCATCAGATGTGGGCGGCGCAGCTGTACCACTTCAAGAATCCCCGCTGTAACCTGACCTCTGGCGGGCTCGGGACGATGGGGTACGGCTATCCCGCGGCGGTGGGGGCGCAGGCGGCTTTTCCGGATCGGCTGGTTATGGCGATCGTTGGAGACGGCGGCTTCACGATGACCATGCAGGAGGTTGTGACCGCCGTTGAGCACGGTTTCAACGTGAAGGCATGCATTATCAACAACCGGAATCTGGGCATGGTCCGCCAGTGGCAGCAGTTCTTCTACGAAAAGCGCTACTCCTACATCGATCTCTCGGTGGCGCCTGACTTCGTAAAACTGGCGGAGGCCTTTGGCGCCGTGGGTCTCAGGGCATCCAAGGCCGAAGAGGTGCTTCCGGTGCTCGAGAAGGCTATTGCGACACCGAAGCCCGTGATCATCGATTTCCAGGTGGCTTACGAGGAGAACGTGATGCCCATGGTTCCCGCGGGCGCGCCGCTCTCCAAGATGCTTCTGGTTTAAGCCTCATAACCGAGAGGACAACATGCGACGGACCATTTCCGTTCACGTCGAGAACGAGGCGGGTGTTCTATCGCGCATCACGAATCTGTTCAGCGCGCGGGGCTATAACATCGACTCCCTGAACGTCGCGGAGACCCTCGACCCGAGCGTTTCCTGCATGACGATCGTCACCCACGGAAGCGATCACATCATCGAACAGATCACGAAACAGCTCCACAAGCTAATCAACGTGATCAAGGTCACCGATCTGACGGAGGGGGATCACATCGAGCGCGAGATGGTGATGATCAAGGTGGGGACAGAACCCTCGACGCGGGCTGAGGCGCTCCGGATTGTCGATATCTTTCGCGGCAAGGTGGTGGATGTGACGCCCAAGTCCTTCACCGTGGAGGTGACGGGCGGGGAGAAGAAGGTCGAGGGGATTATTGCCCTCCTGCGTCCCCTCGGGATCAAGGAGATCGTGCGGACGGGGCGCATTGCCCTTGTTCGGGGAAACTGAACCGTCCGGATAGAAGGCGCGCCCCGTGGTGATCGGAAGCGCGCGGGGTACTCACAGCCGCCGAGGCGGCGCAAACAAGCGCTCGAGGCGCGGGCAGCAGGGCCGCGCTCCGAGGGTCGCTCAGGAGACGAGAACGATGGCTTTCAAGATCTACTACGACAAGGATGCTCAACCCCGG
>CBDUXZ010000124.1:0-6331 GCA_965371325.1 uncultured bacterium
ATTTTCCACGGAATCTGGAATAATCCACCTGGCGTTTTTCCACGAAGGCGATCTTCCCCTCCGCGGCTTCCTCCGTGCCGTAAAAGAGGTGAAGGGCCTGGAATCCCAGCTTCCCGATTCCCGCGATTGCCTCCGTGTCGGCATTCATTGATGACTTCACCATCGCCAGCGCCGTGGGACTTTTATCGAGAAGCTCGCGGCACCAGACGTCCACCTCCTCTTCGAGCTGTTCGTGAGGAACGACGCGGTTCAGCAGTCCCATCTCGAGGGCTTGCCGGGCCGTGTACTGGCGGCAAAGCATCCAGATTTCACGCGCCCTCTTCTCCCCGACAACGCGCGCCAGGTACGCGGTGCCATATCCCGGATCAACGCTCCCCACACGGGGGCCCACCTGACCCAGGATCGCCTTCTCGCTGGCGATCGAGAGATCGCAAAGGACCTGCAGCACGTGGCCGCCGCCGATGGCGTAACCGTTCACGGCCGCGATGACGGGCTTGGGGATGTTCCGAATGATGCTGTGAAGGTGCTCCACGGCGCCGCCCCGCATACCGCCGTACCCCGACCCGAGACGCTCCTTCTGATCGCCGCCGGAGCAGAAAGCCTTGTCCCCGGCGCCGGTAAGCACGACCACGCCCACCGCCGGATCGTCCCAGGCGTCCTGAAACGCTTCGAGCAACTCCTCGACGGTTCGCGCGCGAAAGGCGTTGAGCCGCTCGGGACGGTTGATGGTGATCCGCGCAACACCCTCCTTCTTGCTGTAGAGAAGATCCTTCGGGTCGAGCCTCCTTGCCTCGTCAGCCATTCTTCGCTCTCCTTCGCCCGGCCTGGCGGGGAAATCTTCTCCGCCTCCCGGCCCTCAAAAATTCAATCAGATGCGGTCGTGCCCCTGTCGCCGGCCTCAGCCGGGGTACTCCATCTGGACGGCGATCCGTCTCCGCGCCTCGGGTCCCCAGTTCTTCTCCACAAGGTAAAGGCCGAGATCAAGCGCGGAGGTCACGCCACCCGCCGTAATTATGCGCCCGTCTTCGACGATCCTCTCCTTCACGACCTCCACGCCATAGGAGGTCAGATCCTCAAAAGCGGCGTGGTGGGTCGTTGCGCGCTTCCCCTGCAGCATTCCCGCCGCTGCGGCAAGCAAGGCTCCCGTACAGACCGTCGCTACGGGCTTGGCTGATCCCCACGAGCGAAGATATTCGATGACCTTCACGTCGCGCTGGAGCGCCCGCGTGCCGAAGCCGCCGGGGATGACAAGCAGGTCGAAACGATCCAGGCGGGGATATACGGATTCGACACGAAGAGAGGCGCCGAAATGCCCCCTGACCGTCTCCTGGGTCCCGATGAGCTTCACTGTGCAGTTCGGATCGATCCCCATCATGGAGACGCGCGCTAGCGGATCGAGGACGCCAATCGCGTCCAGCTCCGTAACATCAGAAAAAACGAACACCGCTATCCGCATACCTCTTCGGCCCTCCGTCAGGGGGATCGGCGCCGCTTGGCGCTCCGCCGGCGTCGGCGCACCCGGTAGCTTCCGATCCTGAGCAGCCTCCCGAGATTGGCCTTCGGGCCCGGAACCGGGCGGATTCCTTCGCGGGCGCTGATAAGCGTGCTCACCCCGGGTCCATGGCCCGAGAGATGCGAATCGGCGTGTACGATGATGGCGATGGTAATCGCGCCGGAGTAGTAGTGGCGTCCAAACGTGTTGTCAGCGTCCATAATGGCCACGAAATCCCCGAGGCAGAGCTTGTCCAGGCGGTGCTTCTTCACCATCTTCGGGTCCTGCGTCGTGATATCGTAGTCCCCCGTCCCGGGGTCGGGGTGGCCAATCCCCGAGCCCATGAGCGCCGCAGGGATCATAGCCACTACCGGGATCTCGAGCGCGCCCTTCCTCACCGCGATTCCCATCTTCCCCAAAACGCCTGGATCCAGATTGTAGATCTTGACGTCCGGGTGATCGGTCAGTTTGATCCCCTGGCCCCATGACCGGATAAGAATCTTGTCACCAACCGCCATCTTCTTGAGAGCCTCATCTTCGAAATCGATGAGCACATGCTCCACACCGCCGTGATGGCCCGTCACGATCCCGCGTGATCCTTTCGCATCGCCGCTCTGCAGTATCGCCTCGTTTCCGATACAGGCGAGAAAGTTGAAGGCCTGATTCAGGCGGCTGGAGCGCTTCTCCTCGTCGATCAACGCAGAGACCGCCGGCTCGATATGATCACCCGCCCAGCCGAACGCCGAATCGCCCACCTTCACGTTGTAGACAATTCCCCCGACACTCGGCAGCGCGTGGCCCCGCCCTTCCGCGTCCATCTCGAAGGCCTCGAAGCGCATCGACGCCGCCACCCTCCCCTGGACAGCCATCCTGACCAGATTTTCTTCGTTGGTCCTGAGCATGATCCCCCCAAAGAAAAGGCGGGCCGAGCCCGCCTCGCGTAACCGGGTTGCCCCCTTAAAGGAGCGAGAATCCTCCGTCCGCAATGACGATCTGCCCCGTGATCCAGCGCGCCTCATCGGTGCAGAGCAGGCTCACCACGTCGGCGATATCATCCGGATGACCCACCCGACCAAGGGGCGTACGCTCGTGGGCCGCTTTCAGCATTTGATCGTAGGCGGGGAAGTGGCGAAGCGCATCCGTGTCGACCAGCCCGCCGGAGACACAATTCACGCGGATCCCGAAAGGCGCATACTCCACGGCAAAGCTTCTCACCAGGCTCTCCAGAGCGGCCTTGGACGCGCCCACCACGGTGTAGCCGGGTATGAACCGATGCGATCCCAGGCTCGAGATGGCTATCAGGGACCCGCCGCGGGTCATGAGCGGCTGGGCGAGCTTCGCGCCCAGAAAAAAAGCCCGCGCGTTTGTTTCAAGCGTCAGCTTCCAGGCCTCCTTCGATAACTCGGCGGCCGGTCGGAGGGCCCCGGTGGCGGCGTTCGACACGAAGATGTCCAGCGCTCCGAAATGCGATTTCACTTCTTCGAAGAGTCTGTCGAGGGCTTTCACCTCCCTCACGCTTGCCTTGACGACGACGGCCTTCCTGCCCAGCGACGACACCCGATCGGCAACTTCCTCCGCCGCCTTGTCGTCCTGCTGATAATTGATGACAACATCTGCGCCCCAGGTGGCGAACTTCAGCGCTGTCGCGCGGCCGATCCCCCGGGACGCACCGGTTATCAGCGCAACCTTATCTTCGAGAGGCAGGCCCTCGACCATGAAATCCTCCGTCTTCCGGCCTTCACAGGACTGTTAACGCGCGCTCTTCACGCCCGACCAGCGAACGCGATAACGGCAGTGTCGATCGCCGCGCTTCCGGCAGGGCTCGAGGTGATGGACGCGTACCGCCTTTGCCCCGAATACCCGAACGTGGGCCTCGATGAACCATCCGCAAACCCCGCACCCGGGCCAGGTCGAATCATCCACGATGGCCTCGTTCTCCTTCTCCGCCACAACTATCCATCCACCTATGCGAGGTCCCCGGTTGAAGTTCTGGTAGAGAAGGTTTGCCACACGGAGGGCGTCCGCCGGCGTTTTCGCACCGGCCGCGTCCAGGATGCGCTTGTTCCGGTAGATCATCCCTTTTACAGCCGCCTTCATCTGATCGGGGATCCGCCTCGTGAGGGAGTCCCAGATCGGATGAATGTCAGAGAGGAACACGTACTCTCCCGGCGTCAACCTCCTGTAGAAGCGAAGCTCCTCCACGGTCAGAAACTGCTCCACGAACTTCAAAACGAGAAGCACACCGTCGGTCAAGAGCTCGGTGGCCGATTGGGGAGCCGCGTTCTCACCCGGTGAGCGGTCTCTTTCTATCTCCGGTTGACCCATAGTGACCGACTTTAACGAAGCGTTTTTCAGGGTGTCAAGGCGCCCTCTCGACGCCCGGGACCGGCTCCGGTATGCTCGGCAGTAGCTGGCCGGACCCTCGGGATGCGATTGTTGCCATGGCAAGCCGGATGGAAGGACGAAATGAGCGCAGAAAACGCCCCGACGGCGGGAGCCCGCGGCGCAAAACTCCCTGCCGCGATTACCTGGTACTACGATTACTCGAGCCCCTACACCTACCTGGCCTCCACACGGCTCGAGGCCCTTTGCGAACGCCACGGCTACACGCTGGTGTGGAAACCCGTCCTGGTAGGCGGGATTTTCAACGCCGTGAACCAGAGCGTTTACGAGGCGCGTGCCACGCCGGCGAAGGCGCGCTACGGCGCCAAGGACGTCACCGATTGGGCGCGGTATTACGATATTCCCTTCAGCTTCCCATCCATCTTTCCCATAAACTCCGTCAAGGCCCTGCGGGGTGCACTGATGGCGATCGGCGCGGGGGTGGTCCCGGAGTATTCTCGCCGTGTCTTCCAGGCCTACTGGGCCGAGGACAAGGATATCTCCGGCGATGAGGTGCTGGCAGGCATCGCCGAGCAGGTGGGACTCGCCCGCGACGCGTTTGCCGACTGGATACGCGCGCCGGAAGCAAAAGAGAATCTGCGGTTGATTACCCAGGAAGCGATGGACCGCGGCGTGTTCGGTTCTCCGACGTTCTTCCTCGGCGAGGACATGTACTTCGGAAATGACCGCCTGGTGCTGCTCGAAGATGCGATGGGGCAGGCGGCGCTATCAGGCGAGAGGAGCGCCCCAGACCGCGAGAGACCCCCCCCCAAGGAAACGGCGGCCCCGGAGCGCACCTGAACCTCCGACGAGCCTCGCTCGTGTCTCCCGCCACGCGGGGACTATCCATTGAGCAGACGTACGTACACCCTCTCGGGGAGGTAGTCGAGGGTGTTCAGGCAGCAATGAGACTGCTCGAGCCGCGCGCAGGCGGAGTAATCCATACCGAGTGCATCCGCGATGATGACGCGGGTTACGCCCCCGTGTGTGGCCACGACGACGCTCTCCCCCTGGTGTTTCGCGACTATCTCCCGCAGTGCAGGGAGAGCTCGGGCGGCAAGTTCCACGAGGCTCTCTCCGTCCTTCATCTTCGCACCACCAAAATCCGCGGAACGGGCCCGCACCTCGTCGCCATGCCGCTCGAGAATCTCCGCCCAGCTCTGCCCCTGCCAATGCCCAAAGGAGGCCTCCCTGAACGCCCTGACGGCCTTGACGGGCAGACCGTGGGGCCGGGCCAGCGCGCTTGCCGTGTCGAATGCCCGGGAAAGATCGCTTGCATAGACGGCGTTGATGCGCACGGCGTCCATCCGCCGGCCTAGCGCCTCGGCCTGGGCCTGCCCCACGGCAGAGAGCGGCACGTCGAGCTGGCCGTAAATCCTGTCATGCCAGTCGGGGCTTACATCGCCATGCCTCACCAGATAGACCCGTGTCATCTTCTCGCGCGGGACCAGCTGCGTCACGAACTTCGGGAGCTTCCCGGCCGATGCCGGATCTCTTTCCGTCATATCTCCAACCCGGGTCTCGGTTTGATTGGAAGATCCGAAGGTGGGCATAAAAAAAGGGGATACACCCCCTTCTTATGCCGGATCAGGCGCCGGCGTCGAAGTCAACAGTGCTGGGCTGACTCGGAGACTTCCTCGCCGGAAGCCAGGCGGTCAGGACGACCCGCGGCACCGCCGCAAGCTTTTCCGGAAGGGGAACGGATGCTCGGCGATTGAAGACATCGTATCCGTTCTCTTCGATATTGTCGAGAATGCGCGCATACAAGCGCACAGCGAGCGTCGCCGTCATGCGGACCCGCCCTCTCACGCGATCCAGCACCCACGCTCCCGATTCGTAATAACGTCGCGCGCGCGCGATCTCGAAGGCCAGGAGCTGACGCACGGGCTCACTCACCTCGCGACGCCCGAGCATCGCATCCGTCACTCCGAAGGCCGCCATGTCCTCCCGGGGGAGATAGATACGGCCCATTTCAAGGTCTTCTCCCACGTCCCTGAGAATATTTGTGAGCTGCATCGCAATACCGCAATCAACCACGCGCCTGAAGGTCCGGGGATCGGTGAGGCCGAAAGTCCGTGAGACCATCAAGCCCACGACACTCGCCACTCGCCAGCAGTAACGGTAAAGATCACGCCACCGTTCAAATCTCCTTGGTTCCAGATCCATTCCGAGACCGGCGGCAAGCGCGTGAAAATAGAAAGGAGGAATCGCGTAGCGGGATACGGCGTCGGTGAGAGCGATGTAGGTCAGGTTTGAACCTGGTTGCGCCAGACGCTTCGAGAGACCCTGATCCATGCGCGCGAGGTGTTCTCCCGCCACGACCGCTGAGGGAATTTCGTCCACGACGTCATCGAGACGTCGCGTGTAGGCGTAAAGCGCCCAGATCGCGTGCCGCATGGGGCGGGGGAGAAAGATGGAGGCGAAGTAGAAGGTCTTGGCATGATGGCGGGTGACGGC
>CBDUXZ010000125.1:0-6283 GCA_965371325.1 uncultured bacterium
ACGCTGTCTTCATAGATGTCCCATCCGCCGAAGACCAGATCGTCCAGCCCCGCGAGGGGGATAAAATCCTTGATCAGGGGAACCCGCCCTTCGGTGCGCTTGCCGAGCCGGATCGTTCCCATCTGCGTCAGCGACCCGATGGGCTCGCCCAGGCCGCGCCGAATGGCCTCGACCCCGATGATGAAAGTGGTGCTCACGGCTCCCAGACCGGGGATCAGGATGCCCAGCTTCCCTTCGGCGGGCGCGATCTGCGCGTTCTTCTTGGCGGTCATGGGTTTCCTCGCGTTTGCAACCCTCGATCAGGGACGGCAGGATGTGAGGGGAGAGGGTGACAGCCCCCCGGTTTCTGCTGGCAGTTTAGTCAAAGGTATGTAGGCTTGCAATGGGAGGCCCGCGCGCCGCGTTTGGTTGACGCCCCCCGGATCGCGTGTTAGAGATGCAGGCTTCCTGCGTCCGACAGGGGTGTGAGAGCGTCGCGATGGAACCGAATTTCGACAAATGGGGGGGACTTATCCCCGCGATTACGCAGGACTGGAAGACCGGCGAGGTTTTCATGCTCGGTTTCATGGATCGGGTGGCATGGGAGCTGACACTCGAGACCGGGAAGGTGCACTATCACAGCCGCTCCCGGGACAAGACCTGGATGAAGGGGGAGGAGAGCGGCCACGTGCAGGTCGTGAAGGAAATCCTCGTTGACTGCGACGAGGACACGGTGCTGGTCAAGATCGATCAGGCGGGCGGTGCGGCCTGCCACGAAGGTTACCGCACCTGCTTTTTCAGGCGGGTCGAGAAGGACAAGCTCGAAATCATCGGCGATCGGGTCTTCGACCCGAAGAAGGTCTACAAGAAATGAAACGGAAAAAAGCACCCCGGCCTCGCGCCGCCCCAGGGGGGGAAGCGCCTCCGGTTCTGAAGCTGGGCCTCCCCAAGGGGAGCCTCCAGGACGCCACCGCGGCCCTGTTCCGGAAGGCGGGATACAGCATCACCTTCGGCAGCCGATCCTATTATCCCGACATCGACGATCCCGACATCACCTGCATGCTCATCCGCGCGCAGGAGATGGCGCGCTACGTCGAAGACGGCGTGATCGACTGCGGGCTCACCGGCAAGGACTGGATTATGGAGAACGGCGCCAAGGTGACGGAGCTGGCGGAGTTGACCTACTCCAAAGCCACCTCGCGGCCCGTCCGCTGGGTGCTTGCGGTGCCCGAAGACTCCCCGGTGAAATCCGTGAAGGATCTCAAGGGGAAGCGCATTGCGACGGAGCTTGTCGAGGTTACGAAGACCTACCTGCGCAAGCACCGCGTGAGGGCCGAGGTGGAGTTCTCCTGGGGGGCCACCGAGGTCAAACCGCCCCAGCTGGCCGACGCCATCGTGGAGGCCACGGAGACCGGATCGAGCCTGCGCGCGAACAACCTGCGCATCGTCGACACCCTCCTGGTGAGCACGACGCGTTTCATCTCCAACCGGAAGGCGGCGCGGAACCCCTGGAAGCGGGGGAAGATGAACAACCTCGTGCTCATGCTGCGCGGGGCGGTCGATGCCGAAGGGCGCGTCGGCCTCATGATGAACGTGAAGAAGAAGGATCTGAAGAAGGTGCTCGCGCTCCTCCCGGCGCTCCAGCGCCCGACCGTTTCGACCCTCTCCGATCCCGCGTGGAGCGCTATCGTGACCATCATCGATGAGAAGATCGCCCGCGACCTGATGCCCGCCCTCAAGGAAGCAGGCGCCGCTGGAATCGTCGAATACCCCCTGAACAAGATCATCCCCTGACGTCGGGCTTACAGCCCTCTTCTTCGCCCTTTCCTACCGCTTCAGGCTACGCTAAAAGAAAGGGGTCTGAACACATTTGTTCAGGGCTGGGCCGGCCTGGCCTGAGTCCGGGGGAGGAATTCGGCCATGCATCAATCCGAGATCGTAACGACGGACGACCTGATCGAGGAAGTTCTCGAAAAATGGCGCGACAAGATCGGTGACGACTACCCGGCGATCCGCGGCCATGTTTACCGGATGTTCAATTTCTGCGTGGCGTTGTCCGGCCGGAACGATCCCGAGACAGTGAAGAAGATCGCAATCGCGGCAGCGTTTCACGACATCGGAATCTGGACCCACGGTACCTTCGACTACCTGCCGCCCTCCCGCGATCTGGCCATGGTGTACCTGGAGGAGAGTGACAATGCCGCCTGGTCGAAGGAACTCTCGGAGATGATTTTCCTCCACCACAAGCTGACACCCTGCCGGGGCGAGCAGGCGCAACTCGTGGAGGCGTTCCGGAGGGCGGATCTCGTCGATCTCTCGCTCGGCTTCGTGCGCTCGGGCCTCGACCGCGGTTTCGTTCGTGAGGTGCAGGCCGCCCTTCCCAACGCGGGCTTTCACGCCCGGGTCACACGTTTTTCGCTGGCCTGGGCAATTCGCCATCCACTGAATCCGGTTCCCTTCATCAGGCGCCAGGTGCGGTAGGCGGGCGGCGCGCCCGAGGAGAGGAGGCATGAGCCCATGAGACAAGGTCGAGTCGGCGCACTTCTGGCGGGGCTTCTCCTGTTTCCGGCCATTGCGGGTGCGGCAGAATCCCGGGACGAGGGAATGGCGGGCACGCGTGCCACGATGCAGGGGCTTTTCGGCTCCCTCCAGACCGCCTTCATCCTCAGCTTGAATCTCGATGAGTACCAGGTGCCGAAGAACAGGAAGCAGATCCAGGCCTCGCTCGATGCCCTGGCCGCCAACGCGAACTCTCTCGAGGCGCACGGTCAGCCGCTGAGCCACAGCTACGATTTTCTGCGCAGCTCCCTGGCTGCGGATGCCCGGGAGGCCGGCAGGCGCTACAGGGCGGGGGAATACGAGAGCTCGCAATTTGTCCTGCACCAGATCACCGAGAATTGCTTTGCGTGCCATACGCGACTGCCGAGCGCCGGGAAGTTCGATCTGGGGGCGGGCTTCATCAGCAAGAGCCAGCGCGAGGCATTGCCCCTCGAGGCGCGTGTGAAGCTGGCCGTCGCGACGCGCCGGTTCAACACGGCGCTGGCGACATGTGAAATGATCTTCCGCTCCTCGGAGATTCCCGCCGCCGAGATCGAGCTCATGGGCGCCTTCGAGGACTATCTGAAGATCATGATCCGGGTGGAGAGCGATTACGGGCGCGCCATCAGCGCGCTGGAGCAGTTCTCGAAAAGACCTGACGTGCCCGGCTACCTGCAGGGCCAGCTGGAGGCCTGGATCGCGTCGTTGCGGGCGCTGGGACGGGAGAAGGCGGGCAAGGAGGGGTACGAACGGGCGAAGCAGCTCATAAAGAAGGGGCAGCTGCAGAACCGCTTCCCTGCGGACCGGCGCGGGCTGGTCTACTTCGTCGCCGCGTCAGGGATCCTTCACCACCACGTCAACCAGAAGAGCGAGAGAGAGTCCGATCTTGCCGAGCCCTACTACCTGCTCGGCGTGGCCGAGAGCTATATCGGCAATTCGTTCTGGATCTCCGAGACGGAGTTTTTTCTGGAAACCGCCATCCGCCTTGCGCCAGGCTCCCCGGTTGCGAAGCAGGCCTACGCCTTCCTCGAGGATTTCACGATCCGGGAGTTCACGGGCTCCGGGGGCGAGGATCTTCCGGAGGATGTCCAGGCGTCCCTCGGGGCGCTTCGTGATCTCAGCGAGGGAAAGGTGGAGGGGAAGGCGCAGCCGACCGGGCGGCCCGGGACTTGAGAGCCCGCAGGAACTTTCTCAGCCCTTCGATGCGAACCACCTCCTCCTCGAGAACGGGAACCACCTGGACCCGTTCGGGATCGATCCCGGTTTCGGCGAGCGTCCCCAGCTCCTCGCGATCACGCAGGGCGAGGGCGCGGTAGAGCAGATAGTTATCGAGAAGCGCCTCGGCCCGCCCCCGATCTTCCTTCGAAATATCCGTAAGACGCCCGGCAAGCGTTCGGGCCGAAATTTCATCCTCCCCGGCCCATGCCCGAAAGCCGCTCTCCGGCAGGGCGTCCAGCGCCACGCGGTTCACGATGAGTGCGCCGAAGGGAATTCCTTCCGACAGAAAACTGGCATAGAGAAGTCGCGCTTCGGCGAGCGCGTGCGGTTCGGGGGAGGTCACGATAACGGCTCCTGTGGCCCCCGATCTCAGAAGCCCATCCATTCGCGCCGCCCGCTCCCGGAATCCCTCGAACATCCCTTCGAAGGCCGTGAAGAAGTCCCGGGCGGCCTCCAGAAGCTCAGAGCCCGTGACCCGTTCGATGAGCTTCGTCAGAGCCCCGAGGCCGAGTCCGATAATCCTTCCTCCCGCCATCCCCCGCCGCCCGCTCGGCGTCATCATCGCGAGAAAGCGGTTCCCTTCCAGAAACTCCGCCATTCGCCGCGAGGCGCTGAAAAAGTCCAGGGCGTGCCGCGTGGGGGGGGTGTCCACCACGATGAGATCCCAGCTCCCCTCGGCCTCCAGCGCGTGGAGTTTCTCCATGGCGAGGTACTCGGGGTTTTCGATCAGCGCGCGGGAGCCGTAGCGGTAGATAGGATTTCTGAGAATGTTTTCTCTCGCCTCCGGCGTCGGCGCATGACGTCGAATGAGATCATCAAGCGTGGTCTTGGCGTCGAGCATCATCGCATCGAGGGTTCCACCACCCGCCTTGCGCAGGGCCGCATCCGGGACTCGCCGGGGACGGTGATCGAGCAGCGAGATGCCCAGGGCGTCGGCGAGACGGCGGGCCGGATCGATGGTGAGGACGAGCGTCTTGCGCCCGAGGGCCGCACCCTGGAGGGCGAGGGCCGCGGAGGTGGTGGTTTTTCCCACACCGCCGCTCCCGCAGCAGATGACAATGCGCTTTTCGGTGAGCAGGCGCGAGAGGTTCATGCGGGCGCCTCCAGGGTCTCCGTAAGGCCCGCCGTGCGCAGGGCATCCGCCAGCTGCGTTGTCCAGGCCGCCTCCGGGCGCCCGACCGGCGAGATGAAGGGCACGGTCCAGAGGGGGGCCTGCGTACTCGTGAGCACGCTGAGATGGCGCGTGAAGCCATCCCGTCGCGCCGTGAGAACCCGGTTGGCGTGAAGCACCGCGCCGAGGGCGGCGCGTCCCCCGTCCCGCTCGATGGCCGCGAAGAGCGGGTCCCGGGTGAGGCGGACGGCGCGCGGCCGGGGGAGCGGTCCGGTGTTCCGAATTCCGTCGAGCACCGCGTTCACCACAATGCCGACCGATGCGGGGGAGGGGAGGGACTGAAGCCTCTGCCAGAGGTCACGCGCCTCGAGCACGGGAAGCTCCTCGGCAAGCGTCGCGATCAGGATCTGTGTGCGGGCGGGGTCGGAGAGCAGCGAATAGATGTCCGCCGCATCGCGGGCGAAAACGCCCGTCTTGAGAATCTGCACGACGACCTGGGGAAGCTGGAGGAGGAAGAGGACGAGTCCCGTGGAGGGCGCGTCGAAGACGACGAGATCGAAGCGCGGCCCCCGCTCGCCGGCCGCGCGCTCGAGCGCCCGGAGCCGCCAGAGCACCATCAGCTCCCGGAGCCCCGGGAAGAACGCGATGGTCTTGCGCACGCTGGGGCGCTCGAAAGCGGCCCGGTAGATGGCCTCGAAACGGACACGCTCGAGCACGTAGGCCTTGAGCGCCTCTTCCGCCCCGATGCGAACGCCCCAAAGCCCGCGGGCGATGCGCCTGGGCTCCGCGGGGAACTGCGTGACCCCGAACAACGCGTGAAGGCGCCCGGCGTGGGTCTCCCGGATGGCAGCCTCCGCGAGAAGCACCCGCTTCCCCTGGCGCGAAGCCTCCAGCGCCATGGCGGCGGCCAGGGTGCTCTTGCCGCATCCCCCCTTGCCCGTGAAGATGAGAAGCCGTCGCGATCCGATAAGCGCCTCCTCTGCGGGGGCCGTCCTCCGCGCTCGCTCTCCTTTAGTAGGATCTGGCCCGCCGCAAAGCAAAATCCCCGGGGCTACCCGGGGACTCGGGCCGGAGGATTGCGATGGGCGGCGAGGGGCCCCGAGGGGCGCCGCGACGGGCCCCCCTCACCCCCTGATCGCGCGGAGAATGATCGGTCCCGAAGCGCCCGGCCGGTCAGGACGGACGGGAGTTCTCCCGAAGGCCGCTGGCCTCCCACTCCTCGGCCAGCTTCTGCAGTTTTCGCTGGAACTCGGGGAACGCGTCGTCGAAAGAGAGGATGATTTCGGTGGTGCGGGGAATGTCGTCGCCGTCCATGAGCCCACGGTAGCGGTTGAGGTTCGCGAGGATGGCTTCGGCGACCTTGAGCGCCCGCTTTTCGGTTTTGATCAGGGGGGACTGAAGCGTGTAGACGTTGTTGCGGCCCCAGAGGCTCTCGTC